>JAMDCL010000028.1:0-9728 GCA_023489065.1 Deltaproteobacteria bacterium
ACAGCGGCATCCTCGAACTCCCGGTCGGTAAGCCGGTAAAACTCGACATAACGTCCGCCGATGTAATCCATGGATTTTTTATACCCGCGTTCAGGATAAAACAGGATGCGGTACCGGGTGTCGTCAATAGCGTATGGTTCATACCGGATAAAACCGGTACGTATGAGATATTGTGTACCGTTTACTGCGGGATCGGACACGCACACATGCTGTCGAAGGCCGTTATTGTGCCGGAAGCTGATTTCGACACGTGGTATAACGAAAAGCAGCAGGTGCCCGAACAGGCCAATGCTGCGGCTGAACGGGGTGAAGGGCTTATCAAGCAGTACGGCTGTACGGGATGTCACACCGTCGATGGTTCACCTCTTGTCGGGCCGACCTACAAGGGGCTGTACAACAGCAGGATTACAGTTATCACAAACGGGAAGGAACGGACGGTAACGGCAGATGATGCGTATATAAAACTCTGTATTCTGGATCCCGGGGTCAATCTGGTAAAAGGTTTCCCGCCGCACGTTATGCCGTCATTCAAGGGCAGGCTTACCGGCCGGGACATCAAAGATATCATCGCGTACCTGAAAACATTGAAATGATCCAGCACATCAGGAATTACTTAAGGTTGTTTGTCGAGCTGAGTAAAGTACGGATCGCCCTGCTTGCCGCATTCTCGGCTGCAGCCGGGTTTATGACGGCGGCGGACAGGCTTTCCTCCGGTATCATAGCACCCGTGAGCGGCATTTTCCTTCTTGCATGCGGTGCGCTTTCCCTGAATCAATATCAGGAAAGAAATTCAGACGCATTGATGGACCGTACCAGGTCAAGGCCCCTTCCCTCGGGCAGGGTGAAATCCGTTACCGTAATCTTATTTTCATTGTCATGCATTGCCGCAGGTTTCCTTCTCCTGTTCTTTTCTGTAAGTCTCGAGACGGCAGGTGTCGGCCTGTTTGCGGTTTTCTGGTACAACGCTGTTTATCTTATAATAAAGAGAAAGAATGCATTCGCATCCATTCCAGGCTCCATAACCGGGGCTGTTCCTCCTGTAGCGGGGTTTGAAGCCGGCGGCGGGCATTTAACAGACCCGCGTCTGCTGGTACTGGTGGTATTTATGGTTGTTTGGCAGATGCCGCATTTCTGGCTGATAGTTATGAAGTACGGAAAAGATTACGAAAAAGCGAGGCTCCCATCGCTGAGTCGAGTCTTTACAAAACGTCAATTGTCGAGGATCACGTTTCTCTGGATTATTTCCACGGCGATGATCCCGCTCATGATGCCCCTCTACGGCATAATAAGCCTGCGGGTGGCTGCACTCCTGCTTTTCCCCGTTACCCTGATACTATTAGGAGATATGGCGGAACTATTGATATTCAGGGTCCGGGAATATCCGGGCAAATATGATTTTATGATTATAAACGCCTATGCCCTTATGGTTATGCTGCTGATGATAATGGATAAAATTCTGAAGCCCGTGAGTTAATTACCCCAGCGCGCGGAGAGCTCATTGGGAATGTCCAGTGCATCGAGTATCTTCGACACCATGAAGTTTATGATATCGTCCACGGACCCGGGCTTCTGATAAAACCCCGGCATAGCGGGCAGTATCACGGCACCGGCCGATGCAAGCTCCAGCATGTTTTTCAGGTGCAGGGAGTGCAGGGGTGTTTCCCGCGGTACGATGACAAGTCTCCTCCGCTCTTTCAGTGCAACGTCGGCAACCCTTTCAATGAGTTTCGAGCCGCTTGCCGCGGCTATCCTGCCGAGTGTCCCCATGGAACACGGAACGATAACAACCTTGCTGGATTTACCCTGTTTCGACGAACCGCTCGATAAAGAAGAAAATAGATTGTCGTTGTCATGGATGGTGAGAAGGCCCTTGCCGTTCGTGATTGCACGTACCGTGAATTTTCTGCCTGTTTCATACTCAAACACTTTTTTCCCGGTCTCCGACGCTATTGCATCAACCGGGTATCCGTTGCCGGCAAGCCACCGGATCAGCGTCAGCGCATACACGGATCCGCTTGCGCCGGTGATTGCCACCACAACATGCCCTTTCATTTGTCCTGTTTTATCGATGATCAAGGTCAACAGCCTCTTCTGACTACGATACATGAAACCGTAAAAGAATGTCAACCCTTCAAACCCGGTAATTCCTTAAGCATCTGTTGCGTTTTTTTGTGAGCTGTGAATATATTCAAAGAAAAGGCTGGATTGTTTCCGGGGGAAGATGAGAAACGCGAAAAGACCATACATGGTAGTGTTCATAATGATCCTGTTGTTTGTAGCTGTGAATGCGCATGCCCAGCTTGGAGCAATCGGAGGCATAGCGTCAATCCAGGGACAAAAACAAACAACATTTCCCCTGTTTACGTTGACCGCAAAAACAGGCCAGCCCGATATTCTGGACATGGGGTTTTATGTCTACTACGCGCAGGTAGACCGGTATATGGGAAAGGATTTTTACTCGGTTTTCAGCGGCAATACCACGGAACGGCTCCTCTACAAGATCCTGAACGTCAGTTATAATTTAACATCAACCATGAATCTCTCCGCAAGCATCCCGTATGTCAATGCCGATGTCGGGCAATTAGTAACAAGCACGGCAAATCCAGGAGGTACCTACAATATAACGCGCAGCAGCAGTGGATTGAGCAATCCCGCAGTCCGGTTCATGTATCAGTTCCTCAGTTCCCCGATGCTTGCCGTGTATGGTACAATCTATTTACCGACGGGTTTTATCGGGGTCGGATCCGGCGGAACGGACCTTGAGGTCGATCTGGCCTATACGAGGAATTTCAGCATTGTTCAATGGGATTCAAACATCGGATATAGATTCATAGGCGTTGATCCGGTAACACACAGGAAACCCAACAACGATATCCAGGTAGCCAATACTGCCTTCAGCATACCTTTTGGTATGTCTCTGTCGGGTTTTTTCGAGATCAATGCGATGTACGAGGGGCAGGTTACGGATATCAATTTTGCAGGTACCAATAAGCCGTACACCGTGCAACAGCTCTTGGTGAATCTTGTTCCCGGCATACGGTTAAGTATAACGCCCAATCTGTTCCTTACATCCGCTTTGAGATATTCTGCGTACAATACCTTCCTTTTCGGCTACCATTATATTTACACCATAGGTCTTGATTATCTTGTACTATGAATAAACCGTTACTTCTCAGTCTTAAGGTAAAGCTTGGACTGCTTGTTGCAATGATCATATTGGTCATCATGGTTATCGTTGCGTATACATCGGTGATACGGCAGGAAAAAAGTATGCGCAATGAGATGAGGGCTAAGGCCATCAATATGGCGCAGATAACAGGTGCCCTTGCCCTCCTCGGCGGGAATGGAAGCGATCCATGGGCATTTGCAAAACAATTTCTGAAATTTGCGCCCCAGCTTGACAATAATATCCTGTACGTCGTCATTACCGATGCAAACAACACAATCATCGATTCAGAGATCAACGCACCGCTGTTGACGAAGATAATCGGTCGCGACAGCGATAACCTGCAGCATGAAATACCGGAGGCCGTAAAGGCGCACCTCCTGAAATCAGAACGGAGTCAGAGTGAAGCTGTTTTTGAAAGGCTCGGTCACGTACTGCCCATAGACGTTGTATTGAAACCCGCGAATAATCTCATAGGGACCATGAGTATAGGTTATTCACTCTACATGTTTGATTCATCCGTAAAAACAGCGAGGACCGTTACCCTGCTTTTTACCCTGGGTTTTATTGTCCTTGGTATCATGGCGTCCTTTGGACTGTCTCTGAATATAACGAAACCCATTTATAAAATCGTGGAAGCCATGAAGAATGTAGAGCAGGGGGATCTGAATCAGCACGTTGACGTAAAAACAAGGGACGAGATGCAAATGCTCGCTTCCAGTTTTAACTTCATGGTCGAAGGTCTGAAAGAACGGGAACACATAAAGCACACCTTTAAAAGGTATGTTTCCGAGCTCGTTGCGGACCGGCTTATCCAGGGAAGGGAGATCTCCATTACGGGTGAGAGAAAAAACGCGACAATCCTGTTCCAGGATATACGGGGTTTTACCTCAATGTCGGAACAGATGTCACCCGAAGAAGTCGTCGGTATATTAAAAGAATACTTTACTGCAATGGTCGATGTGATCTTTGCCTACGAAGGCACCCTGGACAAGTACATAGGCGATGCGATTATGGCTGTGTTCGGGACACCCTATGCGCATACCGATGATCCCCTGCGGTCTGTCAAAACAGCCATAGACATGCAAAAAGCACTGAAGGCTTTAAATGATACGTGGGCGAAAGAAGGCAAAAACAGACATCTTGCCGTTGGTTGCGGCATTGCAACAGGTCCTGTCGTGGCAGGAAGCATGGGTTCGGAGAAAAGGCTTGAATACACGGTTATAGGTGATACGGTAAACCTTGCTTCGAGGATAGAGGGGCTGACCAAGGGCGGCCAGATACTGATATGCGAAAATACCTATAAAGCCATTAAAGACGATATGAGCATAAAACCGCTGGATAAAGTATATGTAAAAGGCAAGAAAGAGCAGCAGCAGATCTATGAGGTTTTGTATGAATTATAGAAAGATTATTGTACTGTGTTCCGTTGCAATGATTGCATCTGCAACGGTATTCTCCGCCTGTTCCAAAAAGAAAAATGAAGAAGACATCACCATCACCCTGAAAACAGAGGGTGCTGTTCCTGCCCAGCCACCGGCCGGACAAACACCCCGGCTGGAGGAGCAACAGGCAAAAGAGAAGCCAAATCCTGTACCGGGTAAAAGAGAAAGTGTTAAAGAGGTACGGCGAGAGCGGGGTTCGTCTTTGCCGCAGAGGAAGGTGCCCGGAATTAAGACAGAGCCCATACAACAACAAGTTGCAAACGCGGTACCCCAGCCGCCACCTCAGCCTTCACCCGAAGCTGTTGCACGGGAATTGATACGATCCATTATCAACAGGCAAAAGCAGGCGATGATAACAAAAAATGTGCCGCTTGCGCTTCAGGACATTGCCGGCAACAATGAGCAAAACAAGAGGGCACTGGAAGATTATTTTAACCGGTATGAAAAAATAGATGTCAATTTTTCGAATATTTCAATAAATGTTTCGGGCAGCAGCGCAACAGCGGTGATGGACCAGAGGACATCTATCGTTACCAAAAGCCTTATACCGCAGACGATAACGGAATTGACCAGGGTACAATGGACATTCATAGAAGAGGACAATCGGTGGCTCATCAGCGGTACCCAGATACTGTCAAAGATGAAAGACAAATAGATTCTTCTTTCGTTCCAATTAGTATTCCAATGCTGTAGATGCCTACAAGACTGTTCTTTTTTTTAATCAAACAGCAAGCAAACTGACACACCTCTGTCACCAGCATATGTTATTGTAGCAGCAAAACATCATAATAAAAGTAAGCGGAGGTGTAGTATGAATAGCAATACAATGCTGGATGAGAATGCGTTTGAACTTTTGCTTGAGATAAATGATTTATACGAGAAGAAAAATGCCGAAGGTATTGATTCTTCGGGCAAAGATACAGCTCTAAATGCAGCATTTCTGATAAAAAGCTCAATTTTTGAAGGGTATAATCTTGATGAAGATGACATTAAAATCGTAGCACTTATTCTGGGGAATTATCTTGAAGGCAAAAAAGATATAGAGGCTGTTGAAATTATTAAAAGGATTTGGAAGGATAAAAAGGTTGTAAAGGCAGAACTAAAAAGGCTCTTAAAAATGAACAAATCAGGGATTCTGGATGTCGTTTGCGGCCCCACGACACACAACGGTAATGAAGTAACACTTTTGCGGTCAAGCTTAACGTTATCAGATACAATTTTAGGACGGATTTTTGGTACGGAGTCAAAAGCTCTGGAAAACGAAGAATTTGAGCCATACAAGGATAACCTTGAGTATCTTGCCGACCAGTTTGAAAGGGTAAGAATTCTACGCAAGCGAATAGACACGGAAGCCTCAACCTCAAGGTTGAAGGACAACAAGGCATTGGAAAGGATTGAAAACAGGATCGATCATCGTCTTAAAATAACCGGCAGTTTATTTCCCATGGAAGCATTTAAAAAAGAAAAGGGTTTGAGCCGGGAAGAAGAGCTGGTTATACTTGCGTTGCTGCAACAGGAAATAGTCGGGAACAACTTCTTCAATCGTGAAGAAGACATTATTGGTACAACCCAGTATGAAAGACTCTGTTACAGGAAACTCCTTGAGGAAGACGGAATATTATTTAAAGAAAGGATTATTGAGCCAGTTTTCAATCCTTTCCAATGCCTTGGCAGCCTGCTCGGATTAAAGCTGAACAAGGATTTAAAAAACAGACTTTATGAAAAGAGAAAGGCTCGAGAAAATGTATTGGATAACCCCGACAGCTTCTTTGAAATAATAGAGCCATCCATACCATTAGATAAGGTTGTTCTTCATATAAAAACCCATGAGCAAATAAACCTTGCGATTGATATGGTTAAAGGTGAGGTATCTGATCTTTTGAATGAATGGGGCATAAAAAGTATTAATCTTATTCAGTCCACTTCAAAGAAAAGGCAGCATTCTGTAACAATGCTTTTTTACGGTATACCCGGGACTGGTAAAACCCTTACTGCAAACGCAGTGGCTTATGCCTTGAAGAAAAGGTTGTTGACCCTTGATTGCTCACGCATGTTAGGCAAATATGTTGGAGAGAGCGAGCAGAATACAAGAAAGATTTTTGACAGGTATAAAGAAATTTCTGGCATGATGAAAAACCCTCCTGTTCTTCTTTTGGATGAGGCTGACCAATTTTTGCACAAACGTATAAGTGCTCAGCATTCAACTGATCACATGTATAACCAGATACAAAATATCTTGCTTGAGCAATTGGAAAGGTTTGAAGGGGTGCTAATTGCCACAACAAATCTTGCAGACAATCTCGACCCGGCCTTTTCAAGGAGGTTTCATTATAAAATTGAGTTTAGACTGCCGGGGGTCAAAGAAAGGCTGAAACTCTGGCAGGTCCATATACCGGACAAGGCACCTGTATCAGAAGATGTTAATCTGCAATATCTTTCAGAAAGATACGGTTTAACCGGCGGACAGATTGCGGTTGTTATAAGGAACGCAGCCACTATGGCTGCAAAGAGGGGTGATAAAATTTCTATGCATGATTTCATAAGTGCATGTGAAGACGAGGTAAGAGGCGACTTTGGAGAGCGGGCAAAGGCAGCAATAGGGTTTTAGGGATGATGCTAAACAGATCAAACAGTTGACGATCACAGAGAGGTTTTATAAAAGGAAAGATATGCCACAATCCTTCCTGAGTTTCATGAAAAGATGCAAACCCTACAGGAGTTTCAATGCCATCTAAGTCCGAAAGATTTACCGATAAAACCAATAAGCTGCACAGGCTTATTTCCATCCTGCGTATGCTTGATATCCGTAATAGATGTACTCCCAAAAGCCTTGCAGAAGCGTATGGTACGACAGAACGCACCATCTATAGAGATATTGATGACCTTAACTATGCGGGCTTTGCTATTAGGTTTGATAAGGAAGCAAACATCTATACTTTTGCAGACCCTGACTTTACGCTACGAGACCTTAATCTGAGTGAAGATGAATTAACAGTTCTTTTAATCGGCAGGCAGGTTGCTCAAAACCTTGGCAGCCCTTTTGATAGGATATATCAGTCATTGATGAAAAAAGTTCGAAAAGATACAGGCAGAAAGACACAGGAGGCGGTTAAAAAGATCAATGGAACACAGCGTTTCTGGATAGGGCTTGACCCAATGGAGGAGTTTGAGAGTATCGAGCATCAGTACAATATCCTGAACCAGGCAATGGATGAAAAGCATACTGCCGAGATAGTTTATAAGGCAATGTCTTCACAAAAAGAAGAGAAAAGAACTATCGCACCTTATGGCCTTATATTCAATAAAGGAATATGGTATGCGGTTGCGTATTGCAGCCTTCGCAAAGGGATACGGAGCTTTGCTCTCGATTGTATAAAGGATGCCGTAGTAACTGATGAATTTTATGAAATACCGTCTGAATTCGATCTGAAAGAATACCTTAAACCTGGCTGGCAAATAATAAGCAGCGGCAAGCCGGTCGAAGTGATGTTAAGGTTTAACAAAGATATCGCACGGTGGATAAAACGCCGCAAATGGCATCCGACACAGATAATAGAGGAACAAAAAGACGGCTCAAATATATTCAAGGTGATGGTGTCCGACACAAGTGAGATAAAATGGTGGTCATACAACTGGGCGCCGAACTGTGAGATTCTCTCTCCACCTGAATTGAGGAAAGAAGTAACAGAGGATATAAAGAAACTGGCAAAGATATATGAGAAAAGTTAAGGAGGATAAATTATGGCCATCTATTCTAACAGCAAATTAGGCATGTATGAAGCATGTCCTCTCAAATACAAGCTCAGGCATATAGATAAAATACAGGTTCCGGAAGAAGAAGGAATTGAGGCATTCCTCGGGATCCGTGTTCACGAGGCACTTGAGAAACTATATAATGATTTAGGCTATTCAAAATTGTTAACACTTGAAGAATTACTCTCTTATTATAATGCAGAATGGGAGAAGAACTGGAATGACTCTGTTGTTATAAGGAAAAAAGACTATTCTTCCCAAAACTACAAGGACACCGGCATAAGATGCTTAAAGGCCTATTACGAAAAATATAAGCCTTTTGATAAGGCAACAACCATGGGGTCAGAGGTAAAGCTTAATTTTTCGTTAACTAAAGACGAAAGGTATAAAATGACAGGTTATATAGATCGTCTTGATAAGATAAAGGATGGGCAGTATGAGATACATGATTATAAAACATCCAATAGTCTTCCATTGCAGGAACACCTTGATAACGATAGGCAATTAGCACTGTATGATATGGGAATAAGAGAGAGTTTTCCTGACATAAAAGAGGTCAAACTCGTATGGCATTATCTGACATTTGATACGGAGATGTCGTCTAAAAGGACACCCAAACAGATCGAAGATTTAAGAAAAAAGATGATCGCCCTTATTGATATCATAGAAGCGGACACTGAGTTTAAATATCGGGAGTCTGCTCTTTGTGGCTGGTGCAAATATCCTGAATATTGCCCTGCGAGAAAGCATCTGGTTAAGGTACAGTCCCTGCCTTCGAATCAAGTCCTGCTTGATGATGGTGTTAAGCTTGTAAGCAAGTATGTTGCAGCATGGGAAACATCTAAGCGTATAAATGAAGAAATAGGCAGACTGAAAGATGCCCTAATAGGGTATGCCAAAAAAAATGGCATAGAACAAATCGCTGGAAGCGATTACGCAGTAAGGGTCAAGATAGGGGAAAAACTTAAATTTCCGGACACAAGCGATCCTCAGCGTTCAGAACTTGAAAAGCTTGTCAAAGCATCCGGTCTCTGGGAGCAGTTTTCAAAACTTGATACAGGTGAGTTATTAAGGTTTATGGAATCCGATAATGAAAACAAGGCATTAATTGAAAAAATAAAACAGTTCACAAACAAAGAAGAAAGCATAACAGTAAACAGACCGAAGGTGTTGAAGAAAGAAGGAGGGGGGGAGAATGTTAAAAGCAGATAAACATGGTAAATTTCCATCAGAAGCTGATATAGAAGATGTTCTTACATCCGCTGTTTTTGGATCGTTATATTATCTTGACGACAAAGAGGGTTCTCTGGGTCTATGCTTGCTCAAGAAATTTTTTGAAAAGGCAAGGTTTGGTTGTGAGCTGT
>JAMDCL010000028.1:9738-11881 GCA_023489065.1 Deltaproteobacteria bacterium
CGATCTTGAGGGTAAGGATAATGAAAAGTTCAAAAAAATGGTTGGGGAGATTCAAAGCGTTGAATACAAATTCTGGCCAGCCCTTGGTGGGAAAGAGCCTGACCTTATTATTGAATGTCATGGTAATAATAGCCAGCAATGGACACTGATAATAGAAGCAAAGTACGGAGCACCAAAGAGTGGAACTGGTGAGGAATCTGAAAGCGATTCCGATAATTCTGATGGAGAAACTACAGAATATCACGATCAACTTGCAGATTATTACAGCTTACAGAAAAAGGAAAATGCTGATGTTGAATTGTATCTTCTTTATGTTACGCATCATACCTCATTTCCAACAGAAGATATAGAATCATCTTTAAAAAGTTTAGAAAGAATGAAATATAAAATTGAAGATGTTAATAATAAGATAGGTTGGCTACCATGGAGAGAACTTTCTCCTTTGATTTGTTTGGGTGTCCTTTCAGGCGCAGATTGATGCAGGCCTTAAGGATAACCATAGAGGAAAGATGGAACTGCTTGAAGATTTGTATGCGTATCTTTGGAAACGTGGGCTTGCGCCTTTCACAGGGGAATGGAGCAAAATAATGGGAAAATCGCTTGAGCCTTCACCTGAAAAAACTGAGCCAGTTTTTTTATTATGCAAATGAGAAGTATTTATAAAGGAGATCAAAATGGAAAATAACGAAAGTGATAAAGAGGCTAAAGAAATAGTTTCAAAAGTTCAAAGTGACATGATTAATGCTTTTGAATGGGTTCAGGGGATCTACGATGAATCCTATAAACTTTTAAAGGCTATTGTAACACATTTCCAAGAAAAAGGAATTCTTATGGTAAAAAATCCACCCATAGAAATGTCAAATTTTAAAAGTTACTATACCCGCATTCTTGCACAATACCTTGTAGTGTCAAAAGAGAAAGAGACAACTGTAATTGGAGTAACGGGTATAAGGGTTTTTGATGAAAAGGAGAAACCTTCACCTCGTCTGATATTCAAATATATAAAACTTGATCGGAGTATTGGCAAAGAATCTTTTGAGCAACGGAAAATGGGTTGGGGTGCACAGTATGAAATAGTCAAGTGTAAAAGTATAAATGATGACGAGGCAAATGTGTTTATTACGCTTTCTAAAGAAAAATGGCGACCTAAAACAACAGGAAAGGCAGATAATTACAAAGTTGTTTCAGCATCCTTCACTCATGTACCGCTTGCGAGCATCGACAGTCTTGATACCCTTCATGCTCTACTTGAAAGCGCTACACCTTTCTTCCAAGACGGCATAGCAGAGGCGAAACTGAAGAATAAAGTCCAAGAACTCAGAGCCCAAGTGATATAATAATTGAGGAGATGCATTAGACAGCTCTCCTTATATTGAGTTAAATGTTCAATCAGAAAAAATCGAGAGAATTGGGATTTCAGTTTTAACTTATTCTTTTGAAGTGGTCTGTTTTACTTGGACAAACATTTGAGGAGAAAAAATATGGGTTTTTTAAGAAATATATTTAAGCCTTTTGACGTAAAAGAAAAATGGGCTACAGCTACGCCTCTTGTTAAAGTTATGTTGTCTGGAAGGGTTGGATTGGCTCTCGTATCTGCTATGTATAAAGAGTCAGGTCAATTAGAAGAATTATATCATCAAGCTAAGGGAACATTGCAAAATATGTTTGAGAAGAAATTAAACACAGACAACGTTGAATATATTGTAGCTAAGTGTTTTGAAGAGGGATGGTTGGATCCGGATAAAAGAAACTATCAGAATGATCCTGACATGAAAAAGCATGTAGAAGATTGGAATAAAATGGTGCAATTAAATGGGCTACCGGACTTTTGGAAGATGAATACACCAACGTCAAAGGCAAACAAATATGCAGAGGCGGTGGCAAAGTTATCTGAAAAATCTAAAAGCGTAAACGAAGATATGGAAACGCTAAAAAATATCCTGAAAAAATATACCACATAAAAGCAGGTAATGCTGACGTTGCAGGATTACTCAAAGAAGCAGGCGCTAAAGAGTATGAAGTGGTATTATAAAATATTTTAAAAGACAAATATGAGGAAATGATGGATCAACGAAAAACTCAACATAATGAGCGATGCCCAAAGTGCAAAGAGACGATCAAGGCAATGTTAGAAAAGATTTGT
>JAMDCL010000053.1 GCA_023489065.1 Deltaproteobacteria bacterium
TTCCCCGAGACCTTGCCTCCTATATAGCCGATGACCCCGATAACAAACATGATTCCTATAATGGAGCCAATGATGATGAGTCCGCTTTTACCGAGTTTTTTTTCTTTTGTTGTCATTTCTCCTCCTGCATGAGCGTGGATAGGTAGCTGGTAACATCGGGAGATGTCCAGTCAATTGGACCTACAACATGTTTGATCAATTTATAATGGCTGTTCAATATAAAGGTTTCCGGAACGCCGGTTATACCATAGGAGGAGGAGAAATGACAACAAAAGAAAAAAAACTCGGTAAAAGCGGACTCATCATCATTGGCTCCATTATAGGAATCATGTTTGTTATCGGGGTCATCGGCTATATAGGAGGCAAGGTCTCGGGGAAAAACGCAGGCAATGGACAGGCATCGAGTGGCTACGTTCCTGAAGAGAATGCGCCCGCAGCGGATTTTTCCCTTACAACAACGGATAACACTGTTGTGCGATTGTCGGACTATAAGGGAAAAGTGGTGTTCCTCAATTTTTGGGCAACATGGTGCCCCCCGTGCAGGATGGAACTGCCGTCCATGGAGAAATTATACGCGAAGATGAAAAATCAGCCCTTTGTTATCCTTGCTGTTAATGTGGATGAAAGCGACCCTGAGAATGTTAAGGCGTTCTCAAAAAGCATGAATTTAACCTTCCCGGTGCTGATAGACGATGGAAATGTTTCCAAGATGTACAATGTAAATGCCATACCTACTTCCTTTATTATACGAAAGGATGGAACAATAGATACCATAGTGAATGGTGCGCGGCCGTGGGATGATCAGAGCTATGTCAAGGCGTTCGATAAACTAATAGCTGAGCCATACAACAAATAATAATGATAGAGTCAGCCAATGTATCTGTTTTGATAGCCTTTGTTGCAGGGATATTTTCATTTGTATCCCCCTGTGTACTGCCGATAATACCCTCGTATGTAACCTATATAACCGGGTTGTCTTTTGAGGATTTCGATCAGGAGCAGAACAGGGCTGCTGTACGCAAACTAACCATAATTCATTCTTTAATATTTATTCTCGGGTTTACCATCGTGTTTGTAGCTCTCGGCGCATCGGCAACCGCAATAGGGAATCTTTTCAATAAGTACAAGGAATGGATCCGGATTGTCGGGGGTATTATAGTAATTATATTCGGCATACACATAACAGGGCTTCTCAACCTTAAATTCCTCGAGAGTGAGAAAAAGGTGCATCTGAAGAATAAGCCTGCAGGCTATCTTGGTACACTGCTGGTAGGCATAACATTCGGTGCCGGATGGACCCCCTGCATAGGACCCATACTCGGAGCGATCCTCTACCTCGCCATGAATATGAAGACCGTATATTCCGGCATTATACTGCTTTCTGCATATTCATTGGGTCTGGGCATTCCTTTTTTCCTTTCATCGCTTGCCATCAACAGCTTTCTTGTTTACTTCAAAAAATTCAGAAAATATGTAAAGGCCGTGACCATAGCTTCGGGGATATTCCTTGTACTGATAGGTTTATTACTGGTAACCAACCGCTTTACATACGTGTCAAACTATTTTCAGCAATTAATGCCCGCTATCAACCTCCAGGTAAAATAACAAGTCATACCTAACCAGGAAAATGCAATAAGGAGGTTTTCTGATTCGCTCAATCCCGCTATTCTCCTGATATCTCTACGTTCCCATAGAGAAATGGCGCGGGCTTATCGCTCATTGCATAACCCCCGTTATTTTCCAATCGCGTTAAAGGCTTAAGCCTTCTTGACCAGCAGTTTGAAATGGGAGTCGTCAAGCTTATCGATCGAAACGATAGTGTTCCCGTCATCCTCGAGGCTCCTGGGTACGTTGGTTATAGGTTCACCCTCATCAAGATAGATCTCAAGCTCATCTCCGCTGGTCAGCTCTTCCAGTTTTAATTTTGCCTTCACATAATTATAGGGGCACTTGACGCCCTTCAAATCAAGTATCTCGTTTGTCATTTTAACCTCTACTTTGTTGATTCCTTTTATAGATTTGCCACCCAACAATGCTTCATCGAAAGACTCGGTAATCTTCCGCATCGTGTGAATAGCCTTTTTAACATCTTTCACGATCTGTTGTATATCACCGGGTTGCTCCGTTGCAAACAGTGCTGTGTAAACGTCGTGCACGGCCTTGTTTATCATATTATCAGCGTACAATTGCCCGGCATATTTGTTTAAATCCGTACCTGTTTTATCCGGGTCCTCGCCCTGCATGATCAGGAGGGCCTGCAGCGCATACGTCATCGCCTCTCTTGCCTGCTCAAGCGCTTGTTTTGCCATGTCCCGGCGCGCAAACGTATCGGCATCCATTGTTTTTGTCTCTGCACGGTTCAGGTAAATCTCAATAGTATCTACGACGCCTCCTGCACATTCACCCTTGCCAATGTCCTTTATGCTGAACGCTTCATCCATGCCGAAATCCCGGTAAAACTCCGGCGAGCGCTCGTATTCAGGAAGGTATGAGTACATGAGCAGCTCTTCTGTTAATTTTTCCTCGCCATACCGTTCAGCCCAATCATTGAACAGTTCATGGCCCTGTTTCGTACTGCTGTACAATTCCATGATTTTGTTCGTCAGTGCGGGAATGTGTTTTGCCGGAATCTTCAGGAAAGTCTTTGCGAATTTAAATCCATTTTCTTTACCATTACCTCCAAGATAGACCTGATAGAAAGGAGCGTGCCTTTCTCCGAGACGCCGGGCCATGCCGCTGAAGCCTATATTTGCTATGTAGTGTTGTCCGCATGCATTGGGGCACCCGCATACTCTTATGGCAATATCCGAAAAATCGCCATTGAGTTTTGAATTGAGTTCATTGTGTATGGCCTGAGCGAGTCCCTGGGAGCGTGCAATACCGAGGTTGCATGTTTTTGCACCAGGACAGCTCACGATATTCAATGATGTTTTTTCCGGCAGCACGAATCCCTGTTGTTCAAGCTCGTTATAAAGATTGTTCAGATTGCTGGAACTTACCCATGGAATGATGAGATTCTGATCAAGGGAACTCCTTATTTCTCCGCTGCCGTAAAAACGGGACAGATGCGCAATAGCTTTAAGCTGCTTATCCGTTGTATCGCCGAAGGGGAGGTGGATAACGACGGCATAATATCCTTCTTGTTGCTGCCGTATGACATCGTGCTTATACCATTGCCCCTTCGCTCCCTTGTCCTCTTCACCGCTTGTTTCCCCTGAACCTTGGTCATTGGATGCCTTGAACCCTTCTTGAGAATATTCGTTCGTGTCAAGTGCCGGCACATCTATAGAGCTGGATTCACCATATATCCCTTGAACGACCTCGTACTCTTTCTCAATCAAAGATTTTACCTCGGCAGCGCCCTTTTCCTCAAATACGTATTTAAGCCTTGCCATATTTCTGTTGACCCTGTTGCCATGCCGGTCAAACACTCTGACTATCGCATCGGCATACAGGACGGCCTGGTTGTATGGTATAAAGTCTTTGAGGAGGTAAGCGGGTTTCGGATGCCCGCCAAGCCCGCCGCCGCCATAAACCTTAAATCCCGGAAGGCCATTGTTTTCAATTGCGATGAATCCTACGTCATTGATTCTGCTGTAAGCACAATCATCCGTGCATCCACTGAATGCGATTTTGAACTTCCTCGGCATGTTCTGGCATAAGGGATTGCGCAAAAAATGTTCGGTTGTATTTTGTGCAATGTCCGATATTTTGAATACCTCTTTTGAGCATATCCCTGCAAGGGGGCAGGCCGTAATATTTCTTACGGAATTGCCGCAAGCCTCCCGTGTTGTTATGCCTGCTTCTGAATAGGCCATCAGTATGTCGGGTACATCCTTTAAAGCTACCCAGTGTATCTGAATGTCCTGGCGGGTTGTCAGATGTGCAAGCCCGCGTGCGTACTTTTCCGAAACCTCCGCAATGCGTTCGAGCTGGTAGTCAAAGATCCTTCCCTGGGGCAGCTTTGTTCTTACCATGTAGAATCCCGGTTGACGCTGGCTGTATACGCCCTGATTTAATCTTATGATCTTGAATTTTTCTTCGTTGATAGTACCGGCTAAGAACCGCTCTATCTGTTCCTTAAACTCGTCAAGCTCTTTTTTTGTAAATTCCTTTAAAATTTGCATTGTTACTCCAATATAAGTAATTTACTTATATATAAGATAAACAATTATTAGTATCCTTGTCAAGAAATAGTGTCCCTCTCGTGGATGGTTGAAACCCCTCGCCTTTAGGCGTAGAGAAGTTTTGTGAAATGGTCGCCATGATTTTGCGTTGATAAAAACGACAATCATATCTTTATGGCGACCATGAGCATATGAATCACTATGATAGTAATTACCATGTAAAAAGTATGTCATTCCTGCCCGTGAGATTCTTCGGAGGTATTCTTGAGCAGGAATCCAGTTTTTTGTTTCCTGTTCTGCAAGGTGAAGAAAAGGGAGGATGGATTCCCGCTTTCGCGGGAATGACATCCAGATGGTGGTTATGTTGTTTTGGTTGTGCAAGCTTTATGTCATTCCGATATATTTTTTCCTCGGAGTATTCTTCAGCAGGAAGACTAATTCTTTTCTCATTACTGCGAGCGACCGAAGGGAGAAATGCAATTTCTGTGCTTATCATGACATTGGAAATGAAACAAAGCATTTACCTGGCTAAAAATAAATTATTTTAAATTTATCTTGCGTTAGAATTCATCAATTGTTAGAAATAATTACCTATGTGGAATATAATTATTACAGGTCTGACCTCGCTTTTTACGGATATATCCAGCGAAATGATCTACCCGATCATCTCACTTTACCTGCTTGCCCTTGGTTCAAGCCCTGCACTCATCGGGTTTATAGAAGGGATTGCAGAAAGTACCGCAAGCATCGTGAAGGTCTTTTCGGGCGCTTTGTCGGACAGGATGAGAAAAAGAAAATCCCTTGCGATTCTTGGATATGCTTTTTCTCCGATCGGAAAGTTTTTTATGTGGCTGGCAAAGGGCTGGGGCTTTGTATTTGCCGGCAGAACTCTGGACAGATTCGGTAAAGGCATAAGGACTGCACCCAGAGATGCGATCATAGCGGAATCAAGCAGCGCTGAGAAAAGGGGTGCATCCTTCGGCCTGCATAGGGCCATGGACACGCTCGGTGCTATTCTGGGTGTGATAATAGCAATCGTGATAATGCGGCATCTCGGGCTGAATGAAGGTTTGCATACGGTACAAAATATTCAATCCTATCTCCCGGCGTTCAAAACAATCATACTGATAAGTCTGATCCCTGCCGTTATCGGAGTTGCTGTGCTGTTCCTTGTAAAGGAAACCGGTACCGGTAAGCCGCTTGCACATAACCTTTCATTGAAATGGTCGAAACTCGACAAAAGATTGAAGGCTTTTCTAATCGTGACCTTTATTTTTACCCTGGGCAATTCTTCAAACCAGTTTCTGCTCATGAGGGCAAAAGATTCCGGATTCTCGGTTGAAGGGGTGCTTCTCCTTTACCTTGTTTATAATCTTGTTTACGGCATTATCTCATGGCCTGCAGGGAGGTTGTCCGATAAGATCGGGAGAAAAACACTCATCGTCGCCGGATACTTTGTTTATGCGATCGTTTACACAGGATTTGGCTTGACAAATACGAGCTCTGCCATGTGGGTACTGTTTTCCATCTATGGACTTTATATAGCGTTTACGGAAGGGGTTGAGAAGGCACTGGTTTCGGATATAGCACCAAAGGATCTCAGGGCCACGTTGATAGGCTTACATGCAACACTTATTGGTATAGGACTGTTCCCCGCTTCTTTGCTTGCGGGACTTCTATGGGATACGCTTGGACCGCAATTCACGTTTTATTTCGGGGGACTCATGGGTGTTATCGCTGCGATCGGAATGCTGATCGTACTGTAAAAAATGAAAGGGGCGATTGAATAATCGCCCCGGTATAGGTAGTAATAAATTTTATTCTGCGAGGATCTTGCTTATGTTGTCCTGAATTTCCTTTGGTGTCCACATGCCTTCCGGCTTTGTAACGCCGTCCGTCATCCTCATATAGAACTGGTATATCCTTCTTCCCTGGACGCCGAATATCTTGCCGGTTATGCCCTTTGAAAGTTCTGATGCAAGGAATACGACAACCGGGGATATATGTTCCGGTGCGAGGTCTTTTTCCTGTCCTGCAAACATGGGAAGGTCCTCTGTCATTCTCGTATATGCGATAGGTGCGACTGCGTTTACGGTTATGCCGGCTTTCTCGAGTTCCATAGCATCCGTCTTGGTCATAGAGTAAATGCCGCCCTTTGCAGCACTGTAGTTCGTCTGGCCGAAGTTACCCATCAGTCCGGCAATCGAAGTCGTATTGATGATCCTGCCTCCCTGTGCCTGTTCCTTCATTACCTTTGCTGCTGCTTGTGTTACGGCAAACGTACCTTTCAGATGAACCGATATGACGATATCGAATTCCTCTTCTGTCATCTTGAGGAGTGTTTTATCGCGGAGTATGCCTGCATTGTTTACAACGATGTCCAGCCTTCCAAAAGCGCTCATGGCTGTCTTGACAATATTTGCCGCACCCTGCATTGTTGCGACGGAATCGTAATTGGCAGCCGCAGAGCCGCCCATCTTTTTGATCTCATCCACAACTACATCAGCGGCCTTTGATGAAGAGCCGGCCCCGTCTCGCGTACCTCCGAGATCGTTGATAACAACCTTTGCACCTTCTTTTACCATAGCAAGAGCATGTTGTCTTCCAATACCGGAACCGGATCCGGTGATTATTGCCACTTTTCCGTCAAGAAGTCCCATAACCTTACCTCCTTTAGTTTTTTGATAATATAATCAATAAAAATTATTTGACGCTCTGTCAATAGATATTGCAGGCTAAGAATTCTCTGTCCCGGATGACTGAATGGTACAACTGTGCTGTACGCTGTTATACTTTCGTTGACAAACCGTGTTCTTTAATTGACAATAAAAAATAGTTAATTTAACCTGAACAAGACACGTTAGAAATGGCAGGACGTGGACCGTGTCACCGAGAGGGAATAAATATTTTCTTTCTGCATACCTGCTGCCTTGAATGGCCAGGCTTCTAACGTGATAAAAAATAAAAAAGGAGAAACAGAATGGATACAATTGCTTATGCAGCAGGGGCTGCGGCTGCACCACAGGGAGGTCTGTCAGGATTGATGAGTATGTTTTTACCGTTGATCATCATCTTTTTTATCTTCTGGCTGCTGCTCATACGGCCCCAGCAGAAAAGGGTAAAAAAACACCAGGAATTCCTTTCCAACCTGAAGAAGGGTGATGAGGTCATTACATCGAGCGGTATTTTCGGCAAGATAACGGGTATAGCGGATAACGCCCTTACCATCGAAATCGCCGATGGCGTTAAAATCAAGGTTGAAAAAGCACATATTTCCGGTTATGCGGCTTCCAATCCGGCAACCTCTGTCGACAAGGTAGGAAGTACCGGGAAATAGTTTTTGCAGGCAGCAGAAGCATATAAGATGATGCGTCGAACAGAATAAAGATGAGTATCGAAAAAAACAATACCCTGCAGCACATCATAAACGATCAGAGAACCGTCATCTACCTGGACATGGCGGATCAACACCTTGAGCACATAGGATATACCGAGCATGGCAGGAAGCACGCTGAGTTTGTTTCGCAGCGTGCCGGGTACATATTGGAAAATCTCGGCTTTCCGGAAAAGAGTATCAGGCTTGCGGCAATAGCGGGATATTTACACGATCTCGGCAATTTAATAAGCCGTATGAATCACCGGTTCTCGAGCGCCTTTCTCGCAAAAGACATACTCGATGAAAACGGCTTCAGCATCGAAGATACCGCAATCGTCATGAGTGCGATCGGCAATCATGAAGATGATGGCGGAGAGATTACCAACGAGATAACCGCTGCCCTGATAATCGCGGATAAGACGCATGTGCACAGGGCCCGTGTCAGGAATAGAAACTTTATATCGTTTGATATACACGACAGGGTAAATTATGCCGTTACCGAATCCAGGATAGATGTCGACAGGGTAAAAAAAGAAATTGCCCTGAATCTCGTGATTGATACGGAAATATCAGAGGTTGTCGAATACTTTGAAATATTCCTGACAAGGATGCTCTTATGCAAGAAGGCTGCAGAATATCTTGAAACAAAGTTTTCGATGTTTATCAATAATGTTAAATTAATTTAAAGGAGCAAAAATGCGGAAGAATATTGTCTGGAGATTTGTGCTTGTAGGATTGCTTACCGTTATCTCTATCTTTATCGTTTTACCGTCGTTTGTAAACCAGCTTCCCCAGTGGTGGCGGGGGCTGTTACCGTCGGCGAAACTGAACCTTGGACTTGATCTGAAAGGCGGTACCTATATTGTGTTCGGTGTCGATATCAATAAGGCCATAAAAGACGACCTAACCAGAAAGGCGAACGAGCTGAATACTTCGCTGGACAGGAAGAATGTCGGGGTTCAATCGATATCCGTTACGACCACGGGCGAAATAGACCTCAAGCTATCCAGTATCAAAGATACCGACAACATGCTCACCGTATTGAAGGATGATTTTCCGGATCTCCAGAAACTCGATATTTCGCAGCCGCCGGCATTCGTGCTTGCTCTCACGAATGCCGAAGTAACGTACATGAAAAACAACATATTGACCCAGGCAGTGGATAATATCAGGAACCGCGTGGATCAATTCGGCGTAACCGAGCCTATTATCCAACCCCAGGGCAATGATCAAATTATCGTAGAACTGCCTGGAATCAAAGATCCGACCAGAGCCATAGAGATAATAGGAAAGACCGCACAGCTCGAATTCATGCTTGTCGACGATAACCCTGCTTTTTTGGTCCAGCTTACAAAGGATACAAAAAAACTGCCTGACGGCATTTATTCCGGTTCAACGCCTGTAAGTCTTCCCAGCGGTGAAACGATCAACAGTCCGTATCTGTGGGCGTACAATAAAAACCAGCTTGAGCAGTTCCTCGCCGGCAAGGTGCCGCCCCAGTATATGGTCGGGTATAAAGTGAACAAGGACAAGAATACGAACCTTACCACGTATCAGACGTACATACTCGATAAAGACGTTTCCATGACCGGAGACATGCTGACGGACGCAAGAATGGAAATAGGCGGTGAGTATAACCAACCCTACGTCGGTATACGGTTCAATTCAAGGGGTGCCCGGTTGTTCGATCAGCTTACGGCAGCACACGTTGGACAAAGGCTGGCAATCGTCCTTGACGATATCGTGTATTCTGCCCCGGTGATACGGGAAAGAATAAGCGGTGGTGTTGCCCAGATAACCGGTAACTTTAGCGAAGACGAAGCAAAAGACCTTGCGATTGTACTGCGTGCAGGCGCTTTGCCTGCACCGGTCAAGATACTGATGAAAAACGTCGTCGGTCCTACTCTGGGATCGGATTCCATACGGGAAGGTATGACTGCCGCAGTTGCGGGTGGCATATTCGTTGTTGTATTTATGCTCCTGTATTACATGATCGCAGGTGTAATAGCCGATATCGGTTTGATCATCAACGTTATAATGCTTCTGGCGATACTGGCATTGTTCGGCGCAACATTAACCCTGCCGGGCATCGCGGGTATTATCCTGTCCATCGGTATGGCCGTGGATACAAACGTTCTGAACTTCGAGAGGACAAGGGAAGAGCTGAAGCTCGGCAAGCCTATACGTGCTTCCGTGGATGCAGGGTATGACAAGGCCTTCTATACGATTATCGATTCGCACATTACAACGTTGATAACGGCGATCATCCTGTACATTTTCGGCACCGGACCTATAAAGGGCTTTGCTGTGACCCTGAGCATCGGTGTTACCCTTAACCTGTTTACCGGACTTTTTGCAACGAGGACATTTTTCGATTATTTGAATTCGAAGGTAAGGCTGACGAAGCTGACATTCCTCGAATTTATCGGTAAGACGAATATCAATTTCATGGGTGTAAGGCGGTTTACCTATATCATCTCGGGCATACTCGTTACCATAGGCATCATTGCCGGCATTCAGATTGCCAGAGGCAAAGCGAATATCGGTATCGATTTCGGAGGAGGAACGGCTGTCCAGATAAAGTTCCAGAACCCCATCGGTATATCCGATATACGGAAGGTCCTCGAAAAGGCAGACATTCCCGGCCCAGAGATCCAGGAGCTTCCCAAGTTAAATGAATTTATGATAAGCGTAAAAAAGGTAAAACAGTTACGCGAAGACATAGCGGACAAGATAATTGCCGCTTTAAAGGCCTCTTTCCCGAACAATAACTTCGAGGTAGAAAATACGAATGAGATAGGCCCCGTCGTCGGTAAAAACCTCCAGAAGAATGCGCTGTGGGCCATTATCTTTTCCTTGATCGCCATCATCATCTATATAGCATGGCGGTTTGAATTCAAATTCGGTGTTGCCGCAACGATTGCCACGGCACATGACGTTCTGGTCGTACTCGGTATATTTTATCTTCTGGACAAGGAGATAACACTCCTGGTTGTTACGGCACTGCTGACGCTTGCCGGCTACTCGTTGACCGATACCGTCGTTGTGTTCGACAGGATACGGGAGCGGCTGAAAACAAGGAAGAATGAGACCAACGTCGAGCTTTTCAACAGGAGTATCAACGAGGTTTTGAGCAGGACAATCATAACATCATTGACGGTTTTCCTTGTGGTGTTGGCGATGTTTCTCATGGGCGGGTCCGTGTTGCATGACTTCTCCCTTGCCATGCTTATCGGTGTGATCGTGGGAACGTATTCATCGGTATTTATAGCAAGTGCGATTGTCGTGGACTGGATAGGCGATAAGGGAAAATTGTTTCAGAAGAAAAAGTGATGGCTAAACGGTGGGAAAAAAGGAATAATGCCCAGGAAAACAAGATAGCCCAATTATCGCAGTCACTCGGCATATCCGAGGTACTGTCCACGGTTCTTGTAAACCGCGGCATGACCGATGAGGACTCGATAATGCATTTCCTTTATCCTGATCTCAAGGATATGCCGTCTCCGTTTCTTATCGAAGGCATGGAGAAAGCAGTCAACAGGATCATTTCAGCACTGCACAAACATGAGAAGATCATGCTCTATGGAGATTACGATGTCGACGGGATATCGTCGGTGTCCATCGTGTACCTCTTTCTGAAGTCGGTCGGGGCTGCTGTCGGTTATTACATACCGAGCAGGCTCAAAGAAGGATACGGCCTGAACAAGGAGAGTATAAAAAAATTTATCAACGGTGGCTGCAGCCTTCTTGTAACACTTGACTGCGGCATATCGAATGCCGAAGAAATCGCTTTTGCCAGGAGAACGGGATCCTTGAGCTTGAAATGATATCAATGTCCTTGCGGGGGTCGGGGTTGCTTTCAATCTGCTGATGGGGCTTCGCAGCACCATGAAGAAAGAAGGTTTCTTCAGCTCCATGAGCATGCCGAACCTGAAACATTATCTGGATCTCGTTGTGCTGGGCACTATTGCAGATATAGTCCCGTTTACCGGAGAAAACAGGATCATTGTCAGCACCGGTATTAAGGTGCTGAGCGGATCCGCTCGGCAGGGTATACAGGCAATTAAAGAAGTGTCGTCCGTATCCGGCGATACGACGCGTACCGCCGATGTAAGTTTCAGGATTGCACCGAGGATAAATGCAGCAGGGAGGCTTGACGATCCTGCCATCGGCGTACAGCT
>JAMDCL010000069.1:0-4046 GCA_023489065.1 Deltaproteobacteria bacterium
ACGTCCAGTCCGTCCAGATGGTCTGCGGCACTCCCCTTAACGGCCCCGCCCGCCGGTTGCGTGTCCAGAATCTTCCCGTGGACCATGCTTGATATATAGATCGCATACTTCCTGGTCAGGCTTATTTTTTCACCGGTACCGGTAAAGCTCAGATCGACAAAGCTTGCTGCCGGAACATTACATTCAGCCCGTATGTTCCTTATTTTCGTTATGATTCCTATCACGGCATCGAGCTCAGCCGCATCGTCCCCTGCGCGGCGATCTGCAATTATGAGTTGTTCCGGATCGGGATACTGAGCGTGCATAATCGAGTTGCCGGTTTCGCCCGCATCCTGTCCGGTCGCATTTCGCAGAATATGGTATAGTTCTTCGGTTACAAACGGGACAAACGGATGAAGAAGCCGTACCGCTGTGTCATGAACATAAAGCATGTTCTCGATCGCCCTTGTATCGGATGAGGTGCCCGAATAGATCTTGACCATTTCAAGATACCAGTCGCAGTACTCGTGCCAGACAAACTGGTACAGGGCTGCTGCTGCATCATTAAACCGGTAATCTTCGATTGCAGATTTTACGCTCATTACCGTCGTGCGGAGCTTATTGTTGATCCACGCATCGATGGGGATTTCGTTTTCCTGCTTCGGCGGGTGTGTCAACCCGGACTCTGAAACCTTCATCAAGAGAAACCGTGTACTGTTCCAAAGCTTATTGATAAAATTCCGGTAACCGGTGATCCGTTGTTCCGAGAGTTTTATATCGCGTCCCTGCGCTGCCATCGATGCAAGGGTAAACCGGAACGCATCCGTTCCATACTTATCAATGATAACAAGAGGGTCTATGACGTTCCCTTTTGTTTTGCTCATTTTTTTGCCGAACTCATCCCTTACCAGTGCGTGGATATAAACGTCCTTGAAAGGAACATCCCCCATGAATTTCAATCCCATCATCATCATGCGTGCGACCCAAAAAAATAAAATATCAAAAGCGGTAATAAGGATGCTGGTAGGATAGTAATAAGCAAGCTCAGGAGTTTTATCAGGCCAGCCGAGTGTTGAAAACGGCCAGAGTGACGAAGAAAACCATGTGTCAAGTACATCCTCGTCCTGATGAATGTTTGTACTGCCGCAGGTGCCGCATGCATGCGGCGTATCGATGGAAACGGTAATACTCTTACAGTCATCGCAATACCATGCCGGAATCCTGTGTCCCCACCAGATCTGCCTTGATATACACCAGTCTTTTATGTTTTTCATCCATTCAAAATAGGACTTCTCCCACTGCTGGGGAACGATCCTTGTCCGGTGTTGTTTCACTGCTTCTATCGCTTCCCGGGCAAGCGGTTTCGTTTTAACAAACCACTGGGTCGATACCATGGGTTCGGTAATTGTTCCGCACCGGTAACAAGTACCCGCAGATAATTTATAATCTTCCGTTTTGGCAAGCACACCAAGCTTTTGCAGTTTCTCGAGAACAGCCGTCCTTGCCTTGAATCTGTCCATGCCCTCGTACTTTCCGGCAGCCGCGGTCATTTTGCCATGCAGGTCGATAACCTGTATCGACGGCAGGGAATGCCGCCGTGACATTTCGAAATCGTCGAAGTCATGCGCAGGCGTAACTTTGACTGCACCCGTCCCAAAATCACTGTGAACGGCGCTGTCCGCTATAACGGGTATCTCCCGGTCCACTATCGGTACAACGACATTCTTTCCGATCGCTTCCTTGTACCGCGGGTCATCGGGGTGCACTGCTACAGCCGTGTCCCCGAGCAGGGTTTCGGGTCTGGTGGTTGCAACCATTATCCCGTCCTTACGCCCGGCAAACGGGTAAACGATAAAGTAGAGCTTACCGTCTTCATCCCTGTGCTCCACCTCGAGATCCGAAAGTGCGGTAAAACATCTCGGGCACCAGTTAATCATGTATTCTCCACGGTAAATAAGTCCTTCCCCGTAGAGCCTGACGAACACCTCTTTCACCGCCCGTGACAATCCTTCGTCCATTGTGAAACGCTGCCGCGACCAGTCGCATGCAACACCGAGCTTCATCAGCTGGTTAACAATGGTATCACCTGATTGTTTTTTCCATTCCCATACCCGCTGGATAAATTTTTCCCTGCCCGTTTTGAATCTGTCGAGTCCTTCTTTTGCAAGCTGTTTCTCGACTACGTTTTGTGTGGCTATACCTGCATGATCGGTACCCGGGATCCAAACCGTGTTGAATCCCTGCATCATCTTGTACCGTATCATGATGTCCTGCAGGGTATTGTTCAACGCATGCCCCATGTGCAGCGAACCGGTTATGTTGGGAGGAGGAATAACGATCGAATAGGGTTTCCTCTGATCCGGCTGAGAGTGGAAGAAACCTTTTTGCAGCCATTCAGCGTACCATTTTTCTTCGATATTTTTGTGGGTATATGCCTTGTCCATTTGCTTCGCAATAAGCTGCTTCTGTAAACCGGAAGACTGCCAGAATTTTTACGTTACAGAGGGGGTTGTCTCTAAGCTTTCTTCTTTGTCGTTTTTAATCGTTGAATCTCTTCCTTGATCATCGTCTCCGTAAGAGCAGGCACTACTTCCCATATAATCTTTTCCGCTACTTCGCGTATGATGGTATCTGCCTTGCTCTCCACTATCTGCTGCACTGCACCCGGCAGCAGCTCGGCGAGCATACTTTCTATTCTTGCAGACGCCTGCTCAAGCAATTCTTCCCTGCTTAAACTGACCTGCGGAGATATTTCGTTGTGGGTGACAATATCCTGCTCAAGAGGTTCAATAGGTTCTATCGGTTTGACGATTTCCTGTTCTTCAAAGGTTTTTTCGTACTGATCCAGTGACGGACTCGTTATCCTTGGTTCTTCCTGCTTCGTCTTTTCCGCCTCTTCCATTGCTTCTTCAAGATCTCCGAAACCGACATCGCTCCCTTCCGTCTCGCTCAGCAATTCCGGAGACTTTGTTTCTTCTATCAACGGTTCTTCGGACAATTTCTCGGCAGGGAATTCCTCGAGGAATTGCTCTTCCGGTTTTTCCTGCGCATGACCGGCTTTTGCTTTTTCTTCACCGAGCGGAATGGTTTCCCATCCACTCTCATCCCCGATCGTATCCCCCGTTACTTCGAATGATTCTGCTTCAGACAGCTCCCGGATCTCTTCTTTTTGCATTACCGGGGCAGGAGGGGGCGGTGGTGGAGGCGGCGCAGGTGCTGCCTTCGGAACCGGAGCAGTCACAGGTCTTCGCGGAGGGGGCGGTGGCGGAACACCGGGCCGTGACGGAGAAGGTGGCGGCGGCGGAACGGGCTTTGCAGCGGCAGGCCTTGCCTCGGCAGGCTTTTTCACCGCAGGCTTTGAAAGCAGGGCATTCACCTTGTCTATCAGCGCCTGTGTTTCAAACGGCTTTGAAAGCCATGCATCCGCACCTGACTGTTTCGCCTTCTGCTCGTCAAAGGCTTCAAAAGCGCCTGTCAATAAGAGGACCGGGGTTCCCTGTAAAGAAGGATTACTCTTGACTGCATCGCATACTTCATAACCATTCTTTCCCGGCATTACGATGTCCGTGAGGATTATATCAGGTCTTACCTCCCCCGCTTTTTTTATTGCATCGTTGCCGTTGTCAACGATGGTGATTTCGTAGTCGGGAGAAGAAAATGTTATCGATATGACCTTTTGAATGGTTATCGAGTCATCAGCGAGTAATATTTTTTTGCCCATAAGTCCTCCTTCATCATTATGGTATCTGTAGTAGCACATACGCCAAAACAGTGTCAAGATTGTTGTCATGTTTTTTTACACTCGCTTTTGACCGGCATCCGCAGTGATTGCCAACCAATCCGGGAAAGCAGGCATCAAGGTGCCCCTGTTTCATCCTACACAATGGCGCAAACAAACACTGACGGGAAATGAGCGGCGGGCAAGAGTATTGACGCGGTCTAAACGGAATGTTATCCTATAATGAATATGATCCATCAGCCACTTGATTTTGAAAAACCTATTTTCGAATTAGAAAAGAAAATTGAAGAATTCAGGCAGTTGTCGTCTTCAGAGGGTATCGATCTCT
>JAMDCL010000069.1:4056-11646 GCA_023489065.1 Deltaproteobacteria bacterium
GAATGCATGGAAGATTATACAGCTTTCCCGGCATCCGGAAAGACCGTATACCTATGATTATATCTATCTTATTTCCAATGAATTCATAGAGATCCACGGAGACCGCAGATTTAAGGATGACCCTGCCCTCGTTGCAGGGATAGGCCTGCTCGATAAGCACCGCGTCGTATTTATCGGCGAACAGAAAGGCCGGGGTGCAAAGGACAGGGCTTTGAGAAACTTCGGCATGCCGCATCCGGAAGGCTACAGAAAAGCTATGCGAGCGATGGACATAGCACAAAAATTCGGACTTCCCATCATTACGTTTATCGATACCCCGGGTGCATACCCGGGCATCGGCGCCGAGGAACGCGGTCAGGCCGAGGCAATATCCGCATCCATATTGAAATTGGCCGCTCTACCGGTCCCGGTAATCGGCTGTATCATAGGCGAAGGCAGCAGCGGCGGAGCCCTCGCAATAGGTCTTGTCGATAAAATGCTGATGCTTGAATATGCCGTCTACTCCGTTATATCGCCCGAAGGATGCGCCTCGATTCTATGGAAGGACCAATCAAAGGCACCGCTCGCAGCAGAGGCTTTAAAGTTAACGTCATATGAATTGAACAAGGCGGGTATCGCCGATACCATATTGAAAGAACCGCCGGGCGGGGCACACAATGATTCCAAATTCATGGCACAAACGATAAAAGATGCCCTTTTGAATGCCCTCGAGGAGCTCAATGCCATACCGCCGGATGAGCTTGTTAAAAACAGATATGCCAGGTATAGGACTATAGGACAGTTCAGGGAGGCAGCAGAGTAACATTGTATGGGTAACATATTCGGGATTGACATTGGAAGATATTCGGTAAAAATGGCCGGTATCAAGACAACGATGCGGGGTTCGGAGCTGAATCTGTCGAAAGAATTTATTTTCCCTGAAGGGACAGGCGTATTTTCCGATTCCAATGTGAATAGTCTGAGGGATTTCTTTGCTGTCGAAGGATTGGCGTCTTCGGACGTAATCGTAAGCATTCCGTCGGATCTCATATCCATACATACCATTTCAGTCCCCTTTACCAATGATAAGTTTATTGCGAAGGCAATAGGTTCGGAACTCGAAGAGGTGAGCACCGTAAGCCTCGAAGAGACTACCATGGATTACAACATCGTTCGCAAAGAAGAAGGACATTCCTCGGTAATCACTTTTTCCATCAAGAGCGACACGATGAAACTATGGCTTGACGCACTCCTGCTTCTGGGTCTGGATCCCAATACCGTCGGCGTATCCCACTGTGCTTATGCAAACCTTGCAACCTATTTAAAACTGGACAACCCTTTTGTCATCATAGACATAGGACACGCTCATACGTCCCTTTCTTTCATAGATGGCAACGGGCTATTCATGGCAAGAGATATCCGGATAACCGCACCGATGATGGGACTGACATCCGGGAACCTTACGCCCGGCGAAGAAGTCAAAAACACCTTCATCAACCAGATAAAGTTCGCGGTGGATGCCGTTGAAAAGAAACACAACGTCAAAACAGAAACAGCGGTTTTTGCAGGGAGATTTTCCGGTGCAGGCAGTTTATTCGAGAAACAGCTCGGGTTGCAGACCTTTTCCGTACCGGCCAACGATATCGCCAGGGTTGTGGTAAATGAGAACACCTCCGTGGAGCCGCACTATACCCTCGCATTGGCATTGGCCATGGGCAGTATTATGAAAAGACCCCGCAATACCGTAAATTTGAGGAGGGGATCTTTCAGGTTCCAGCGCGCGATAGAGCAGATAAAAGGAAGGCTGTTAACCACGCTGAGTATAGCAGGCCTGCTCGTTGTTATGGTTATCGTTAATATCTCGTACGGTTATGTGAGCTTGAGCCGCAAGAGGAACATCCTCGAAACAAGAATGCACACCTTGTTCAAAAAGGCGTTTCCCCATGAGCCTTCGCTCGGGGATCCGCTCGGTACCATGCAGTATCTGGTTGCAAAGGAAAAGAAGAAGGCGGAAAATTTATCGAGTTCAACACCTGCTACCGAGCTGCTCAGAGAATTGAGTACGGCCATACCGAAGGACATTAAAGTCGATGTAACGGAACTTTCGATAGATCCCGAACAAATATCGCTCATCGCAAAAACTCCCTCGATAGACGCAATCGATAAAATAGTTGCAGGCATTAAAAATCTGGGCAATGTAAAAGACGTAAAGGTTATAGATACCAACAGGTCGGCCGATCAAAAAAGTTTCAAGTTTCAATTAAGCATAACACTAAAATAATGGGTAGTTTCTTCAATAAATTCGACATAGTTCTGGAGATAAAAAGGGCATTGGGAAGTCTGAGCCACAGAGAGAAATGGCTGCTCTACAGCGCATTGTCCCTGACGGTACTGGTCATACTGGACCTCGGGGTATTGACACCGCTGTACCGCAACAGCAAGAGGATGAAGAAGGAGATACAGTCGGACAGGTCTGCACTGGTTGAGATGCAGAAGCTTTATACGGCGCATAAAAAGTACGAGGTATTGCTCCGGGGTAACGAAAGCGTACCGAAGGATTTTTCCATCATGACATACCTCCAGAGCGTGGCAAATGCGGCGGGTGTGTCCTACGATTCAATACAGCCGAGGTCTTCGTCGGACAGCAGCACATCGTATGTCGACGTCCGGCTCAAGAATATAAACCTGTATCAATTGACCGACCTTCTGTTTAAAATAGAGATAGGGGGCCAGTATCAGTTGAAGATAAAAAGACTCAACGTGAGGACATCGTACAGCAATCCATCGATGCTTGATGTGGGCTTACAGGTCGTCATGCCGGGATCAGCCAATGAATAAAATATTGAAAAAAATAAAAAATTTCTTTGTTTCCGTAAAAGATTTTCTGATAGAAAAGAAATGGACGCTGGTAAAAGGGGCCGCATACGTGGCAGTTGTTATTCTCTTCTATGTTATTTTTTTATGGTTCCTTTTCCCTTACCATGAAGCCGTCATGAGACTGAGCGACGAACTGAAAACGAAAACATCCCTGGATGTAACCATAAGAAAGGCAAGGGGAGCCTTCCCTTTCGGATTAAATCTCTCCGATGTCGTTGTTACGGAAAAGGTGGGCACTCAGGAAAGTCCTTTATTCGAAGCACGTACTGTAGAAATCGTACCTGGTATACTGTCCCTGCTCAGGGGCTGGGTAACGTTAAAGATATACTCCAGGCTTTACAACGGCCAGGCATGGATAGACTTTGGCAGCAATAGAAAAGATTTTCGTTTGAACTGTGTGATCAAGGACATATACATTGACCGGTATTCTCTGATAAAAAGCAATTACGGCTTGAATATGGATGGTATACTGGACGTAAAATTAGCTGTAACAGGCGGCGTGAACGATTTTTCGAAAGATAAGGGCAGCGGCCTTATCCACATGAAGAACGTTGTCCTGAAACCTTCGAAGATCTTCGGCATTTTTGCGCTGCCGAACACCAATGTCGGCGATATCAACATGCCCCTCTTCATAAAAGGCGGCGTGATTTCCTTTCAGGACGCATCTCAGACCGGCAGCGACGTGAATTCCAAACTCGATGGAAGTATTATCCTGCTTAATCCCCTTCAGAACAGCGTATTGAATCTGAAGCTGCGGTTTAACCCTTCACCTGTCTTAGAGCAGCAGATAAAAAAGAGCATACCGTTTTTTAATCTGACGAGAGACAACTCCGGTTATTTCAACGTGCCCATCACGGGAAGTCTCGGCATGCCGGGGTTTGCTCAATGAATTTTCTTTTTCCGCCATTCATACAATCGTTTATCCTTCCCGCGAAAGCGGGAACCCGGACGTTACCGGACTACGTTCACGAAACCATGAATTCCGCATCACGAGACGAATGACGAAAAAGGAGCAATACTTTATGAAGCATATCCAGCAGAAAATAGTGCTTGTCCTGTCCATCCTGTTAACCGCACTGCCTGCACATGCATATACCAAAGCCGATCCGCTGCTTGTCCAACTCTACAATGCCGTCAACAGCTTCTCGCCGTACCGGTCATTGCCTACACCGATACTGTCGAATAATGCCATCAGTTCGTCTCCATCCGGAGACATTATGGTGAACATTTTATTGAAAACGACGGCACCGGACAGCATGAAGCGGTTTATTGTCAGCAATCATGGCACGGTCGGCACCTCGATAAACGGCATCCTCACCGCGACTGTTCCGCTTTCCCTTGTTCCGGAATTGACGGGAAAACAGAGTCTGCTCAATATTGTACTCTCTCGTACCTTGCATCCCCTGCTGGATGTGAGCGTGCCAGCCGTGCAGGGCAATCTTGTCCATAGCGGGGACAACGGTGTCCTGCCGAGACCCTACACAGGCAGGAATGTCATTATCGGCATCATCGACACGGGCATCGATCTGACACATCCGGACTTCCATTATCCTGACGGCTCCACAAGGGTCATAGCATTATGGGATCAGAATGCCGCCGGCATTCCGCCTACCGGTTACAGCTATGGTGACCAATGTACGGGCTATCAGATAAATACAGGCAAGTGCAGTGAGATTGATTCAGTCGGTCACGGAACGCACGTCGCAGGGATAGCAGACAGCAGTAACAGCACCTATACCGGTATGGCTCCTGATGCCATGTTGGTAATAGTAAAAACGAACATGGACGAGGGCGGCATTCTCGACGGGATCAATTATATCTTTTCCCTCGCATCGCAGTACCATGTGCCCGCAGTCATCAATATGAGTCTGGGTGCACAGTACTATGCCCATGATAATTCTTCCAATACGGAACAGGCCATAGACAGTCTTGTGAACCAGGCACCCGGCAGGGCAATTGTCGTGGCTGCCGGCAATGACGGTGCAAACGCCATTCACCTCGGGCTTAACGCCATGACCGGCACATCCTATGGATCATATTTTTCCGTGGTCTCAACCACCGCCGGCACGGTTAACACGGCAGAGATGCAGGTATGGTATTATACGACAACCGCCGCAAACTCCAACCTCGCTTTCGCACTGGGCGTGATAGACCCGTCAACCGGAAACATTCTGTCAATAACGCCCTTTACGACACCGACAGTGCCCAACGCACAGCCCCTGTCGGCTGCACTGTCCAATAACTACGGCTCTGCAGTAATTGCCGGTGCTACTACTGCAAACGGCTCACAGATACAAAACGAGGTTTTACTTCAAATTTCGGACAATGGAAGCTCAAGCATAAACCTTACAAACTCCATGACTGCATACCGGTATGCCCTGTTTGTCCGGAACAGCAGTGCATTTGACCAGCCATTGAATGCATGGTTTGATTCTGAAAACGCCCTGTTCGATACCATGACCTCAATATCCGTTCCCGGTTACCAGACCGTTCAGGGTGATACTTCTGACACCATTTCATTCCCTGCAACAGCGCGGTATGCGATTGCGGTTGGATCGTTTGTTACCCGGAACGAGTGGCCCACAGAAGCATCGCTGACCCAGCCGGCATGCATTTCCCTGAATAACGGCGTTTCCTGCTATGAACCGCCCATTGGCAGCCTGTCGTTTTTTTCCAGCAACGGCCCCACCCCGGATCCCACCGCAACCGGGATAAAGCCGAACATTACGGCGCCGGGTGAGGTTATCGTTTCGGCCCTTTCGACCCAGGCCTCTTTCCCGACATCACAGACGACGCCCGATGGCAAGCACCTTGCAGACCTCGGCACCAGCATGGCCTGTCCGCATGTAACCGGAGCCCTTGCGTTGCTGTTCGATAGAAATGACGGGTTGAATATAACGCAGACCATGACATTTCTCGGATCAAGTGCAACAACGGATACCTATACGGGGACTTTACCGAATAACAACTGGGGGGACGGTATGCTCAATGCCTTAAGCCTGGTGCAGTCTGCAGGAGCAACGCCAACACCGACAACCGGCCCCGGTATTTCCAATGTTATAGCAACGAAGATTGGCACGTCGAACGCCGAGATTACCTGGTCAACGGATGGTCTCAGCACAAGCTCTGTCAGGTACTGGGTAGCATCGGACCCTACGGGCACGACAGGTCTTACCGGTACGACAACCATGACAGAGGAACACATTGTTGACCTTACCGGTTTACATTCGAATACGAATTATTCCTACCAAGTCATATCTGTCGATCCATACGGAAATACGTCCGTCTATCCGCCTGCGGGAGGAAACGGTTTAAAGACATCCAAACCGAGTTCATCGGGGTGCATGTGTACACAATCCGGCGGAACGTTGAATGCGGGAGATATGCTGCCCTCCGTGCTGGTCCTCATAGGATGGCTTGTCATGGTTGGGCTGGTAAAGCAAAAGAGGGTATTCTGACCGCGCGGACCGTCTTTTTTCACTCTTGCATTTCCCGGATTGACCCGCAAAAATCGATAGATACAGTAACTATTGACTAACCATTTATTCAGTATATACTTATTTTTTGATTCTACAAAAGAAGGGAGGGAAGGATTTTCATGACAAGTGTAATCGTGAGAGACGGAGAAAACTTTGAACAGGCTTTAAGAAGGTTCAAGAAACTCGTTGAACGGGCAGGCATTCAGACCGAGCTCAGGAAACGGGAATACTACGAAAAACCCAGTGTAGAGAGAAAAAGAAAAGAGATTGCAGCAAAAAAACGCGTATACAAAAAATTAAAAAAATTATCCTATCTGTAAGTTCCCTCGTAACTGGATACGATAATGGGATACACCTGGGAAAATCAAATTAAAGAGATAAAGGAACGGATAAACATAACCGATGTAGTGGCCGGCTATGTTACCTTAAAAAAAAGCGGTGACAATTTTGTAGGGCTATGCCCTTTTCACAATGAAAAAACACCTTCTTTTACCGTCAATGAAAAGAAAGGTGTTTTTCATTGTTTTGGGTGCGGAGCAGGCGGCGATGTCATAAGTTTTCTGACCCGTATCAGGAACGAAGGCTTTAACGATACCGTACGATACCTCGCAAACATGGCAGGGGTACAGCTTGAGGAAAGCACTTCCGATAAAAACAAGCATACGTATTATTCGATAAACGAGCAGCTCGCCAACTATTATCACAACCTCTTGTTTTCCGATCCTGCCGGCAAGAAAGCTTTCAAATATCTTACCGTGGAGAGGGGACTCAGCACCAAAACGATAAATGACGCTCTGGTGGGGTATGCACCGAACAGATGGGACACTGCCGTATCATTCCTAAAAACAAACAAGCTTCCGCTCACCATGGCTATTGACATCGGTCTCATCATGAAAAAACAATCGGGTAACGATTATTTCGACAGGTTCAGAGGAAGGATCATGTTTCCCATCAAAGACTATAGGGGAAGGGTCATAGCTTACGGGGGAAGAATGTTTGAAGGAGAAGAGCCAAAATACCTTAATTCTCCCGATTCCGATATTTATAAAAAGGGTATGTCGCTCTACGGGATAGATATCGCGAAACCTCATATCGACAAGACAGGGTTTGCGCTCTTCGTAGAAGGATATATGGACGTATTGCTGCTGCATCAGCACGGCTTTAAAAACGCTGTCGCAACAACGGGCACCGCAGTGAGCCTTTACCATATCAATACCGTGTCAAGGTATGCACATCATATTGTTTTTCTGTTTGA
>JAMDCL010000040.1:0-589 GCA_023489065.1 Deltaproteobacteria bacterium
TCCAAGAAACAGCGTAGCGGCGATGGCGCTGACCACGAACATGTCACCGTATTCAGCCATGAAGAAGAACGCAAACCGCATTCCCGTGTACTCGGTATGGTATCCTGCAACAATCTCGGATTCCGCCTCCGGTATGTCGAACGGCGTCCTGTTGACCTCTGCTATGGCAGCTATAAAATAAACAAAGAACGCGATGAGCGTAAACGGGTTATTGAACACCAGCCACCTGAATATACCCAGACCACCCGATTGGTACGCGATGATGTCCTGCATACTCAGGGATGCCGGTATAATGATAGCGGCAAGCAGGGAAAGAACTATAGGTATTTCATAGCTCACAATCTGTGCGACAGCACGCATACCGCCGAACAACGACCACTTGTTGTTTGATCCCCATGCTCCCATCAGTATCGCCATCGAGACGACAGACGAGATGGCTATCATGTACAACACACCGACGTTGAGGTTTGCAACAGAGACGTGATCGCTGTACGACAGGGGCACAAATGCGGCAAAAGAAGCAGTAGGGAACGGCGGACCTCCGGATGAAAGGCCCGCTGACGGCATAAGGAAGGAGAGTTAAATGTTA
>JAMDCL010000040.1:599-8673 GCA_023489065.1 Deltaproteobacteria bacterium
AGGTTTGCAACAGAGACGTGATCGCTGTACGACAGGGGCACAAATGCGGCAAAAGAAGCAGTAAATACAATATACGGGGCAATAATGAACAGCCATCTGTCCGCGTAAAAAGGAATAATATCTTCTTTGAGCAGCAGCTTCACACCGTCGGCAACGAACTGTAAAAGACCGTAAGGGCCGACCCTGTTCGGTCCTATCCTTGCCTGGATGTCCCCTGCAACCTTCCTTTCGGCATACGTAGCAAAGCCTTCATACAGTAAGGAAACGGCAAGTACAATCGCAGCGGAAACAACCATGATAAGAATGGTTATGAGCAACCGTGTCAGCGGCATGGTTGTGGGCATACCCGAAAGAATACGGTTTATAAGTTCTGTCATCGGTCAATCTCCGGCAGGATGATATCCATGCTTCCTATAATGGCTATAAGGTCTGCTATCATGACGCCCCGTGCAAGTTTCGGGAAAATGCTGAGGTTTGCAAAGGACGGCGCCCTGATTTTCAATCGGTATGGTTTCGTGGAGCCGTCACTGACAAGATAAAAGCCAAGTTCTCCCCTCGGGTTTTCTGCACGGACATACACCTCGCCAGCGGGAGGCTTCAATACCTTGGAGACCTTTGCGGTGTAATCGCCCGGTGCAAGCAGATCAAGGCACTGCCTGACTATTTTTGCCGATTGCTCCATTTCGTAGATACGCATCATGTACCTGTCCCATGCATCGCCGGTCTTGCCCATCTCGCCCTTTCCGACCGGTATATCGAAATCAAGTTCGTTATAGATAAGGTATGGCTCTTCACGCCTGAGATCCCACTTGATGCCGGATGCCCTGAGGTTCGGGCCGGTTATACCATAATCAATAGCATCTTCGGGACTTATGACCGCGATGTTTGCAAGTCTCTTGATAAAAATAGTATTGTAGGAAAGCAGTTCGTTGTACTCTTTTATCTTGGCAGGAAAATAATCAAGGAACTCTCTTGTTTTTTCGATAAAACCGCCGGGAATGTCCTTGGAAACGCCGCCAATTCTAATATAGTTATATGTCAGTCTGGCCCCGCATGCGATTTCGAACAGGTCGTTGATAAATTCCCGCTCCCGTATTCCAAAAAGAAAAGGCGTGAAAGCACCCATGTCGGAAGAAAAGGATCCAAAGGCTATCAGATGGCTCGAGATTCTGTTCAATTCGGCCATGATAACCCGCAGGATCTGCGCCCTGCGCGGGACTTCGATGTTCAGAAGCTTCTCCACGGTCATTGCATACGCAAGGTTACAGTTCATGGAGGCGAGGTAGTCCAGCCGGTCCGTGAACGGAGTGAACTGCGGGTATGTCACCCGCTCTGCTATCTTCTCGAGTGCCCTGTGGAGGTAACCGATGTACGGCTTGACACCGCTTAAGACCTCACCGTCAGTCGTTACCAGCAATCTGAGTACACCATGGGTACTCGGATGCTGCGGTCCCATATTTACCTGCATGAATTTTTCATCGGTGTTCGGCATCTAAACATCCCATGTATGGTATCGTTTCGGATACACATAATCCTTTCGTAAAGGATGGCCTTCCCAGTCCTCGGGCAGAAGTATGCGCCTGAGATCCGAATGGCCGTCAAACACAATGCCCAGGAGATCGTATGCCTCGCGCTCGTACCAATTGGCCCCCGGCCAGATCTGCTCCACGGTTTGCACGTGCGGATTGTTCCTGTCCAGCTCCACTTTTATCGTGATCTTATGTTTCTGTTTCATCGAGTGGAGATGATAGACAACAGCCATCTTGCCCTGATCTTTCAGATCGACACCGCTCAGACACATCAGTGATGTGAAGTCCATGCCGTCTTCTTCCTTGAGAAACCTGCACACGTCGGTAATTGCATCGGTTTCAACAAGAACGGAAGGAGGTAAGGTACTCTCAATAAGCTGTTTTATCTTCCCACCGAATTTTTCCGACAAGATCCCGTAAATCTTCTTTGGTTCCATTATTTTTTCACCAGGTTCTTTTCTTCCATTATCTTGTTCTGCAGTTTCATGATCCCCTCTATCAATGCCTCGGGCTTTGGCGGGCATCCGGGAATATACACATCAACCGGGATGATCTTATCTACGCCTTTCAGGACCGAGTACGAATCTTTATAGAATGGTCCGCCGGTATTGGCACAACTGCCCATGGCAATGACATATTTTGGAGACGGCATCTGTTCGTAAAGCCTCTTTACCCTGTCAGCCATCATGTGGGTAATGGTACCGGCAACGATCATGAGGTCGGATTGCCGCGGCGTTGCCCTGAATATTGCCCCGAACCGGTCCAGGTCATACCGTGCGGCTCCTGTCTGCATGAGCTCGATACCGCAGCACGCGGTAGCAAACAGCATGTACCACAGAGAGTTTTTCTTCGACCAGTTGAAAAACTTGTCAACATTGGTAAACAGAATATTGTCCGGTAATTTATCTTCCAACACTCCCATATTTTTTCCTTCTTACTGCACCTTTCCAGGGGTGGTATCGGGCATCGTGCCGGAAAGGGCGGTATCTTCTTCATTTTCTTTAAGGTTATCGAGATCTTTAATCCAGTCAAGATCACCCATATTCCACACATACGCAAAACCGACAAGGAGGATAGCGATGAATACCAGCACATCCCAGAACGCTATCCATCCTATGGATTTGAACACCAATGCCCATGGAAACAGGAACACGGCTTCGACATCGAAAATGACGAATATCAGAGCTATAATATAGAACCGCACATTAAAGGTGAACCAGCCGGAGCCGATGGGATCTTCGCCGCATTCATAGTTGCTCATCTTCACCACATTGGGGTCCGCAGGCCTTATCAGCCTTGCCAACGCCATGGTAACGGCAACGAAGATGACGCCGACCGCCAAAAACATAAACACACTTGAAAAATCTATCATCATATTTTTTAACCTGTATACTGTATACGCTTGCTACATTATAAAATAAAACCTTGTCAAGGAATTGTAAAGTTTTCAGGGAGGAGAGAAACGAGATTTTAAACCGGTTTGGTGTACACCAGTCTGGGTTCCCGTGCGGCCTTGACCTCGTCGACCCTCCTGACCGGAGTGGTATGCGGTGCATCGAGAACGACCTGGGGATCAGTTTTACATTCCTCTGCAATGGTTTTCATCGCATCGATAAAGCGGTCAATCTCATCCTTGGATTCCGTCTCCGTCGGTTCGATCATGATGGCGCCATGAACAATCAGGGGGAAATAAATCGTAGGGGGGTGAAAGCCGAAATCGATCAGGCGTTTTGCTATATCTATGGTCTTGACGCCGTTTTGGTTCTGATACGCGTCATTAAAAACAACCTCGTGCAATGTCTGCGTGCTGTATGGGAGGTTATAGATATCCTTTAACATCGCCCTGATATAGTTCGCATTGAGTGTGGCAAACGCGGAAACCTCTTTCGCCCCTTCGATACCGAGCATGCGCATGTAGGAATATGCGCGGATGATAATGCCGACGTTACCGTAAAAACCGATCATCCTTCCGATAGTGTTTTTGGCGGTATAGTCCAGAGCATAATCGTTGCCATTCTTTGCAATGACCGGCACGGGGAGGAATTCCCTCAACCGCGATGCAACGCCGATAACACCCGCACCCGGGCCTCCGCTACCATGAGGCGTGGCAAACGTTTTATGGAGGTTGAGATGTACGATATCCGCGCCCATGTCCCCGTACCTCGCCTTGCCGAGCAGTGCGTTGAAATTGGCACCGTCGATATACACCAGGCCGCCTGCATCGTGGATATTCTTTGCGATCTCAACTATCTGCGATTCGAAAATACCGAGTGTGTTGGGCACGGTGAGCATGATACCGGCGATGTCGTCATTGATATACGGCCGCAGCATATCAGCCTCTATCATGCCGTGACTTCCGGACGGTATGTTCAAAATCTTGAACCCTGCCATTGCGGCGCTCGCCGGATTTGTTCCGTGCGCCGTATCCGGTATGATGATGGTGTGCTTGTTCGTTCTGTTGACCTTGTGATACTTTGCCGCCATCAGCATACCGGCAAGCTCACCATGGGCACCTGCGGCAAGCTGCAGGGAAAATGCATCCATGCCGGTAACGGTTTTCAGGTATTGTTCCGTATTGTATAAGAGCTTTACTATACCCTGTGTCATATGCCCGGGTACCAGAGGATGGAGCAGAGAAAAACCATCATAGTTCGCTGCCTTTTCCATGAGCTTTGGATTGTATTTCATGGTACACGAACCAAGCGGATACATACCGGAATCAAGACTGTGGTTCATGTAAGAAAGCCGGGTAAAGTGCCGTACAACCTCGGGCTCGCTTAAATCCGGCATGCCTCCGATGTCATCCCTCAGATATGACTTCGGTATATCGGACGGGACAGGATAAGATTGTGCATTCATACTCCGCGCTTCCGTGTGGTATTCCATAATTACTCTTTCTTTGATAATGGGTTTATTCATGCTCTCATGCCTCCTCGAATCTGAATTTTCTTATATAAATACTTAACAGTATACCGATCTCTACCATAAAAATGAGAATGGAGCTGCCTCCGTAACTCATAAACGGCAGGGTTATGCCCACGACAGGCAATATGCCTGTACTCATACCTATATTTATAAAAAATTGCAAAAAAATGGAAAGTGTAATGCCAAAAGCAAGCATGACGCCGAACCGGTCTTTTGCGTACCGAGAAATATGAAATCCTTCAAACAATATAAATGCAAACAAGGCAATGACAACGATGGAACCGACGAATCCCCATTCCTCGGCCAGTACGGAAAATATAAAATCGGTGTGGGATTCCGGCAAAAAATTCAGGTGGCTCTGGGTACCCTTGAGATATCCGACACCGAACAGCTTGCCCGATCCTACCGCTATTCTTGACTGCAGCAGATGGTAGCCGGAACCGAGCGGGTCTTTGTACGGATCGACGAACGCCAGGAGCCTGGTCTTTTGATACCCTTTCATAAAATGCCAGCCCAGCGGCATTATCGTAATGAAGACTATAAGAAACAAAAGAAACGTCCTCAGCTTGACACCGGCAAAAAGTATCACCGATGCTCCGATAAGAAGTATGATAATGGCTGTTCCGAGGTCCGGTTGTTTCAGGATCAATACGAAAGGGACCATGATATACAGAATCGGAAGGATGAGGGGGGTCAGGGTATACCCGTTTTCAATCCAGTGCTCGTCGAAATAGGTCGACAGTACGAGCAAAAGAGAAAATTTTGCAAGTTCCGAGGGCTGGAAAGAAAAAAAGCCGAGAGACAGCCATCGTTGTGCACCATAGGCCGTCCTCCCCTTCACGATGGTTATCAGGATGAAAAGGATCGTAATGGCGTAAAGGACAAGAGAGAGTTTCTTCCACATCCGGTAATCCATGTATGCAAATACAAACATGGCGATTGTCCCGATACCGAACCAGATGAGCTGCTTATAGAAAAGCGGCGATATGCCCTGCTTGCTTCCCTGCATACCCATGGTTGCGCTGTACAGGTTCATAAGAGACACGACGATCAGCAAAAAGAGCGGTAAGAGAAGATTATAATCAAGCAAAGGAGTGTTGCGCTTCATGGTATCCTGTCTCCGTGCAAATAGAAATTTATCATGTTCCTCGCTATCGGGGCACTTGCAAACCCGCCGTGGCCGCCATGTTCAACGAGTACAACGACCGCTATGCGGGGTGCAGCGTACGGGGCAAAAGCCACGAACCATGCATTGTCCCTGTATATCTCCGGTATTTTCGATTCCGGAACATTTTTGAATGCACTTTCCTTTATCACCTGGGCGGTACCGGTCTTGCCTGCAACCTCGATGTCCTTGAGCCGTGCGCCGGGTGCAGTACCCCCGGGTTCATTGACAACTCCCCATAAACCCCTTCTCACGACATCAAGTATTTTTTCACTTACCCCTAATTTCGATTCGGTGTAATCCAGTGTCGTGGCCGTGGGGTAATAAAGCAGGTGAGGCCGCATGACGCTGCCGCCATTCGCGATTGCAGAGTATGCAACGAGCAATTGCAGGGGGGTGACGAGATCGTAGCCCTGGCCTATGGCAATGGGAGGAGTATCCCCGGGGTACCATTGCTCATGAAATGTGTCCTCTTTCCATTGGGATGTCGGTACAAGCCCTGCTTTTTCCGAGGGGAGATCGATGCCCGTTGCCCTGCCGAACCCGAGAAGGCGTGCGTACTTCGCAATCGTGTCAACGCCGAGCAATGTCCCGAGCCGGTAAAAATAGGTATCGCATGACTGCACGATGGCCTTATGCATATCGACGATACCGTGGCCCCCTTTTTTCCAGTCATGATATATCCTGTTCCCTACGACAAAATATCCCGGATCGAAGATAGTTGTTTTCGGCTCTATAACATGCTGTTCCAGACCCGCTATAGCAAGCACGGGTTTATAGGTCGACCCGGGTGCAAACATACCCTGGATGCATTTATTCTCGAGAGGATGATAGGGATCATCTAACACTTTGTTCCACTGGAGAGGCGTCAGATGAGATGAAAAATCATTTATATCATAGGAGGGCTCGCTGACCATGGCGAGTATGGCTCCGGTGGTTGGATCCATGGCAACCGCACATCCTATATATCCCTGCATAAGTTTCGAGGTATAATCCTGAAGTTTTGCATCAACCGTCAAGGTCATGGAAGTGCCCTGAACAGGGTCTATGTATGTATAGGTCTTTATTTCTTTCCCCGTCGCATCGACGAGCTTTACAATAGCTCCGTCCTTGCCGCGCAATTGATGATCGTAGAGCTTCTCTATACCGTATTTCCCTATAAAATCCCCGCTGACATAGGATGCCCGGGAAGATCTGTTGAAATTGTCGAGCTCTTGATCGCTTATTTCCCGCACATAACCGAGAATATGCGACATGTCCGATCCGTTCGCATACAACCTTTTCGTCTGCCACTGCACGGTTGTCCCGGGCAAAAACGGTTTATCGGCAAGTATTTGAGAGACCTGATCCCACGAAAGATAGGGATCGATAAGTACCGGCGTATAAGAAAAACCGTCCCACGATGATAATTTTGCATTCAAGTCATGGACAGACATATTAAGGATGTTCGCAACCGTTTTCCATTCTGTATCTTTAAACTCGGGCGGTGTGATGTATAAGGAATAACTCACGCTGTTATCCGCAAGCAGCACGCCATTCCTGTCATAGATATTGCCGCGCGGCGCTATGATATCTATTTTACGAAGATGGTTGTTTTGGGAATAAAACTCGAGCTGCGCCCCCATATAAATCTGAAGATACCATAATCTCACAACAAGGACAAAAACAAACAGGGATATTATTATCAGGAGTATCCTATAGGTACTCTTTATTCCGGGAGACTCGGGATCATAAACATTAAACTCGTCATTCACCGCCATAACGATTACACCTTCTGGCTTACCAGTCCGGCTTTCAGCCTCTTACTGAGGAACGGGAGGTATTTGAACAAGAGGTAAGCAAACGCCATGTTAACGGGTACCTGTTTTAAAGCCGCGAATAATGCCAGAGGAAACAACAGACCGCGGTTGGAAAGCACGGTAAGTACAAGGACAACCAAGGGATAGAACAGCGTCGTGAATGCCGCGATGGTAATGATTGCCGCACCCTGTGATCTGTCGAGAAACTTTTTGAGAAAGAGCAGCAGCAAAAAAACCGACAGATACGAAAACAGAAAAAACCATACGCTTCCCGTACTGAATATCGAAGCGGCATACGCTATGAGGACAATCGAAGCTACAGCAGCATAATACGTATAGAAGAAAGCCACATAGGCTACCAGCAGCAGGATCATATCGGGAGACAGATAGGCAGGGAGATAATTGTTGAGAAGAGACTGAAGCATGGAACAGAGTAATATAAAAAAAATCCAGATTACGTATTTCATGGTTTTTCCCCGGTTATTATCATTACATAATCCAATCTGTTTATATCAATCTCCGGCTGGACAGTAATATCCTTAAAAAGCCATCCCGACGGACTGTTTTTAACAGCGACGATCTTCCCGATATTGATTCCCTCCGGGAATACTCCGTCTTTCCCGCCGGTCACCAGAAGATCACCTTTGTTTATCTGT
>JAMDCL010000040.1:8683-10076 GCA_023489065.1 Deltaproteobacteria bacterium
ACCCGCTGCCGTTTACAACACCTCTTACCCTTGTTTGCTCGTCAACGCCTTCGATAAAGCTGTTGGTATCCGTGAGAAGCAGTATTTCGGCCACATGATCTCCGAGTTTCACCACCCTGCCGACTGCTCCCGGTGTCGCTATGACCCCGTCCCCCTTTTTAATACCGTCGAGTTTCCCCTTATTCACGGTTATTGATTTGAACAGACTGCTGACGTCCCTTCCAATGACCATAGCGGTAACATAGGACACCGAATAGTGCGGCAGAGGGAGGTTCAGTATATTGAGAATATTGTTATACTTTATCTCCACATCTCCGAGCATGCTTAATTTTAACCGGAGCATACCGATCTGCTGCTTGAGAGCGGTATTTTCTTTTTTGACATGAACAAGATCGATATAGTCCGCCCAGATTTCTTTCAGTCCGTTTGCACCACGAGCTGCTGTGGACATAACGAGTGCGCCGCCCTGTAAAATAATCCTGGAAGGATAAACAAGCGGTCCTCTGGAAAAAATATCCGAATAGGCAAGCTGAAAAGATACGATGAGAATCAGTATCGCAATAATATGACGGTGATGTTTGACAAGCCAGTCCCACATAGTATTATCTCTTCGTTACGCAAAAAAATACCGGTACAATAAAAGCGATAAAAACCCTTCTTTATTCTCCCGGAATGCATGCGGCGGATGATGGGTTGTGCGATGCACCGGATCCTTCATGTAACCAGGACCTTGCCGAACCTTCCCAGTTCATCGAGTACTTTACCGCTTCCCTTGACGACGCTCGTCAGCGGATCGTCGACAAGGATCACCGGCAGTCCGGTATGTTCCCGTATCAGCACGTCAAGGTTTCGGAGCATGGAGCCTCCTCCGGAAAGCACAATGCCCCTTTCAACAATATCCGCGGCAAGTTCCGGCGGGGTATGCTCGAGCGCTTCTTTGATAACGTCGATGATCGATTCAAGAGGTTCCTGAAGGGCCTCCCGTATTTCCTCGTCCGTTATCTCGAGTACCTTCGGTATACCGGTGAGCAGATCCCTTCCGCGCACGTCGAACTTCAGGGGAGTATTCAACGGATAGGCGCTGCCTATGGATATTTTTATCTCTTCTGCCGTTGACTCTCCGATCAGCATGTTGTATTTCTTCTTCATGTAATTGACCATGGCCGTGTCCATCTTATCCCCGCCTACCTTTATCGATCTCGAATAGACAATGCCCGACAAGGATATCACGGCAACACCCGTGGTCCCGCCGCCTATATCCACAATCATGTTTCCCGAGGGCTTTGTTATATCAAGCCCTGCCCCGATGGCGGCTGCCATCGGTTCTTCTATGAGAAACACTTCTTTTGCGCCCGCGGATTCGGCGGATTCCTTGACCGCCTTCTTCTCCACC
>JAMDCL010000040.1:10086-11615 GCA_023489065.1 Deltaproteobacteria bacterium
ATTCTGTGCTTTGTTTATGAAGTACTTGAGCATCTGCTCCGTAACGTAAAAATCCGCTATCACACCTTCCCGGAGAGGCCGGATCGCAGATATGTTTCCCGGTGTCCTTCCCAGCATTTTCTTTGCATCATTCCCAACGGCAAGTATCTTTTTGATGCCATGACTGTCGGTATAGATTGCAACAACCGATGGTTCATTCGCAACAATGCCCTTGCCTTTTACATAGACAAGCGTGTTCGCGGTCCCGAGGTCTATGCTCAGGTCGTTCGAAAATAAACTTACAAAGAATCCAGCCATCATATCTCCTAAAACCGTTTTAGTCTCAATGCATTGATCTTGATAAATCCCTCTGCATCTTTTTGATTATACACGTATTCCTCTTCGAAGGTAGCCAAAGACTGATTGTACAGTGAATACGGCGATCTTCTTCCGGCAACGGTTACATTCCCCTTGTATAATTTCAGCCGTACGTCCCCGGTCACCCTCTGTTGTGTTTCATCGATGAACTTCTGCAGCGCTATCCTTTCGGGTGAAAACCAGTAACCGTAATAAACCATTTCGGCATAGCGTGTAATCATACTGTCCTTCATGTGGTAAACTTCCCTGTCGAGTGTTATGGATTCCATGGCCCTGTGCGCGTAATGCAGTATGGTCCCGCCCGGCGTTTCATAAACACCCCTTGATTTTATACCGACATACCTGTTCTCGACGAGATCGATCCTTCCGATTCCGTTCCGGCCGCCTATCTTGTTGAGTTCCTGAAGCAGGGCAAGCGGTTTCATCTTCCTGCCGTTCAAAGCCACCGGATTCCCTTTTTCGTACGATACCTGCAGGTAGGCAGGTCTGTCAGGTGCTTTTTCCGGCGGGGTCATAAGGGTATACATATCTGACGGGGGCTATGCCCATGGGTCTTCCAGGATACCTCCTTCGTAGCTTATATGGAATATGTTCCTGTCGCTCGAATACGGCTTATCTTTTGTTGCGGCAACCGGAATGCCGTGTTTTTTGGAATACTCGATGAGCTGTGTACGTGATTTGTATTCCCATTCCCTCCACGGCGTAATAACGCGGATCTTGGGATTTATCGTATAGTACGTCAGCTCGAATCTCACCTGATCATTACCCTTGCCCGTCGCACCGTGCGAGACCGTATCAGCCCCGACTTCTTTCGCCAGTTCCATTTGCGTTTTAGCGATTAAGGGCCTTGCGATAGATGTTCCCAGCAGATACGCGCCCTCATATATTGCATCTGCTCTGAGCATCGGGAAAATATAATCCGATACAAAATCGTCCTTAACGTCTTTTATGTAAGCTGCTTTTGCACCTGTTTTCAAAGCCTTGGCTTTTATCGCTTTCAGGTCTTCACCCTGGCCAAGGTCCGCTATAAATGCGATGACCTCACAATGATACGTTTCCTTCAGCCAGCTCAGAATAACGGACGTATCCAGGCCGCCTGAATATGCTACAACAACCTTCTTTACCTCTTTCACTTCTACCTCCTTGGATTATGAAAAGTAACGATACCATTC
>JAMDCL010000146.1:0-4662 GCA_023489065.1 Deltaproteobacteria bacterium
GCTACCCAAATCCTGTTGTACCGAATCCCGCCGGCACTGTAGACTTTAAAGAAATATTACGGAACAAGAACGCGCTTCTTATTTTGGCTTTTCTCGCAGTACCTATGTTTGCAATGATATTCGGAGCAATGTGGTACTGGTATGGTTCTCCCTTTGGATATCCCGCCGTTGCGGGTAAGTCGCCGCCATATTACGCTGGAAGCAAACCTATGGGCATCGCGATCGATGCTTCGGGCAATGCATGGGTGACAAGCCGTGGAAGCAATACTGTTACCAAGCTGAACCAGTCCGGTAACGTCATCGGATCTTATAAAGTTGGCAAGTCTCCCGTTGGTATTGCAATAGATGCTTCGGGTAACGTGTGGATTGCTGATTTGGGTAGCAATTCAGTAACAAAGCTTGCACCGGACGGCCATACACTTGGTACGTTCACCTCCGGCAGCGGCCCCTACGGAATCACGGTAGATGCCTTTGGTAATGCATGGGTTGCCAATTTCAAGGACAACACTGTAACAAAATTGAGCCCCTCTGGCACGGAACTTGGCAGTTATCAGGTTGCCTCAAGAGGCCCACTCGGATTAAGTGGCGGCCTCAATGGCATTGTCATCGATGCATCCGGAAATATTTGGGTCACAAACGATGACGACAATTCGGTGATCAAACTGACTCCGTCAGGTTCAATCATTGGTACGTATCCGGCAGGGGGCAGTCCTGTAGGGCTGGCAATCGATCGTGATGGAAATGTATTGATCGCCTGTGCAGACGGGATAACAGAATTGGGACCTGATGGTAATCGGATCGCAACGTACGACAATCAGGTGTTGGCAACAGGGCCGGAAAGTATTGCAATCGATGCCTCAGGAAATATATGGGTGTCCGTTTCTTCAGACAGTGATGTTATTGAACTTTCACCCGACGGCACTATACTGAAGACCTACATGATAGGTCAGTCACACGAAGGTATTGTCGTTGATGCATCGGGCAATGTATGGATAACCAATTTTGTAAACGGCACGGTTTCGGAGATCATCGGTGCGGCAAAAGGACCCCAGTACTTCCCGTACAAGGGACCTGTATTCCCTGGCGGCGGGAACATATAAGGAGGAGGACAAATGCTTGATCCAAAGATCGAAGGCGAGTTGAAGAAAGCTTTTAAGAGCAATGTAATAATCTACATAGCTCTTATCGTGAGCGTGTTTATTTATGCAGGCGTTGTAGAATTTATAAAACAGAGTACACCGCAAACTGGGCAGGTGATCAATCTGTCCGGATCGGACGCGAACATGTTCAGGAACGTCTTGATCGTCGTAGCTGTATTCGAATATTTTCTCATACGTTTTATCAGGAGCAAGGTGCTTTCCAGGAAAACGTTGTTGACCTGGATGACCACTGCCAGTCGGCCATTTTCCCCACCAGTTCAGCAGTTGATAACACTATCTATTATGACATACGCTTTATGCGAGACAGTGGTCGTATACGGCTTCATACTATTTTATTTATCAGGTGTGACAATAGATTTTTACCTCTTTATGGTCATCTCACTGGTCTTCTTTGGCCTGTTCCGTCCCCAATATTCCCAATGGCAAGAGTGGATGGAGAGCAGGGGACAGTAGCAGGAATTACAACGAGCATCCCGGTACTGAGTCAATACCCAGAATGATGAATGTGGGTTTAATATGCTGACTATATTTGTCATTCCGCACTTGATGCGGAATCCAGAACTATTAGTTATAAAAATAATAAAGAACTGGATTCCCGTTTCCACGGGAATGACATAAGGAAGGATATTTAAATAAAAGTGATAGATAAGATAATTGATATTATAGTTGGCTTATTTCTCGTTGTGACTGGATTATTTTTGCTGTTCCTGTATGGTATTTTACATGCGAAGGCCCCCAATGCCCTCATAGCCTTTTCTATGATACTCTTCTTGGTTCTGCTCGGGGTAGGGGCCATTGGTTTGGGTATCTGGCGGATAGTGGAAACCTTAATGAAAGAGTAATATGAATGAACAACGAACTCAAAAAGAAATATCCAACCGGCAACTGGGACAACCGGGAGGTGAAATGGGACAAGAAGGGTAATTTCTTTTATCTTGCACCAAAGGTAAATAAGGCATGACCCGTGTCAGTCCTGCAACTTATTACCGGTGTTTTTTCATATTCGATATCGTAGTTACCGAATTTATGATAGTCATCTGAAAGATAAGATATTGAAGAGATAATTAATAATATGCAGCAAGCTTCTGTAAATATATATCATACCGTTCTCAACTCGATTATGACAAATCCATTTATTGCCATAGGTTTATTCAGCATATTTATCATGGTAGCGTATGCACTGATCGTGCAGTACGGACGTCCGTTTATTGTCAATTACCGCATTAAAAATAATGCGATTGAAATGGTTCTGTTTGATATAATACCTCTAAGGGTAGTCTTTATAAAAGACATTATTGAAATTAAGAAGGTTTCTTTGCCCGGACAATGGGCTCATGGGATTAAACTTTTCGATGATGGGGTCATTATATGGAAGAAAGGATTTTTACACCGGAAGATATTTATATTACCGATCAATTCTGATGAATTTGTCAGACAAGTGCAGGAGGAAATAAACTCCCCTGGAGCGATACATAGGGAAGCCTATAGAGGAGAGATTCCTAAAGAAGAAAAGAACCATTGGCTTGCGCCGCTTATGTTATTTAGAGGGCTGCTGGTTGTCGTTACGCTCGTTACGGTATACTGGTATGGATATTCTTTATACGATACTGCCACAGTCGCAAAGCCAGGCGTAAAATTACCACCTTTTACGTATGCTGTCGGGAAAAGACCTCTGGGCATTGCAATCGATGAATCCGGTAATATTTGGGTTACAAATTATAATAGCAATACTGTTACCAAACTGAGTCCGATCGGTATTGCTCTGGGTACTTATAAGACGGGAAAGAATCCTGTCGGCATTGCTATAGATGCATCAGGGAACGTATGGGTTGCAAATAATGGGAGCAATTCTGTTACTAAACTGGGACCTTTAGGCTTTATAATGGGAACGTACCCAGCAGGTAAGGAACCCTATGGTATTGCAATGGATGCTTCTGAAAATCTCTGGGTAACAAACCGGAAAAATCTCTCAATAACCAAATTGACTTCTTCAGGCTTCAAAATCGGTACTTATTCAATAGACAATGGGTGGAGAAGTGTTCTGAATGGTATCGTTTTGGACAAAGACGGGAATGCCTGGGTTACGGAGCAACTGAATAGTCTTGTGATTGAAGTGAGTCCGACTGGTACTCATATAGGCACTTATCCCGTGAGCAGATGGCCTTATGGCCTTGCCATAGATCCATCGGGAAATGTATGGATCGCATGCGATACAAGTGTAACGGAATTGAGTTCCGACGGATCGAATTTAGGCACGTATGCAGCACGCCGTTTAATAACAGGCCCTATGAGTGTAGCAGTTGATGCTTCGGGATATGTTTGGGTGTCAAATATCTCGAAAAATAATGTCATTAAATTTAACTTAGATGGCTCCATTGCCAAGATTTATTCAATAGGGGGCTATCACGAGGGCATTGCAATAGATAAATCGGGGAATGTTTGGGTCACGAATGTGAACGGCGACAGTGTAAGTGTATTGATTGGAGTTGCCAAAGGCCCCCAGTATTTCCCGTATACAGGACCTCAATTCCCGGGTGGAGGAAATTTCTAAAATGAACACCAAAGAATACTTAACAATGACGCATTCAATTATAAATTGTATATGTTTAATTTAAAATATTATGTAAACCGCTTCTTTCTTGTTTTGCTCTGGTTTGTATTGCTATTGATAACAATTTTGGCAGGAGGTCTTTTTTTGCTTGATCTCATTTCATATCTTATGGGATCTTCAGTGCCTTTTCCGGTACATCGTAATGATATAATCAATATCATAATTATAATTCTAATTTATATTGCTACATGGATTGCCTGGAGAAAAATAACATATTCGAAAAGGGATTTCTTAAAGTTATCCAATAATATTGGAATTAAGTTTATTACTTCGCAGTTCTTACCAAAATGGTATAATGACATATCCCATTTTTATTTAATGGGTTTCTTCAACGATGCATCTGTGGTTTCCATGATTGATCACCCCTTTATGTCATTCCTTGTTTTAATGAATAAAGGAGGCGGTGGTCCCATGGGAAGGTATCAAGAATTAGAAAAACAGCTATTTCATTCATTTCAGGATGACACGGCAGCTTCAGCAATAGCCAAAGATAATACTCCTTTGCAGCCATCCGGGTCATTCAAGGATATAAACTTAGGCAAGGCATTCAGTATGGAATATCTTTATGAAGAAAGCAGGATAGAACTTTTCTCTTTAATTCACGGACCGTTTAAAATCGATATCAAAATACAGATTGAAAATGATGAAAAATATCTTCCTGCCACCGGTTGTCCTGAAATAGATAACGCACTCAATGTTTTAGTCAGCGATATCAAGCATTTTTATGCACGGTTAATCTTTAACAGAGATTGTTTCAGGATGACCATTATTGGTGGTTCATCGGAAGGTGAAAGGTTCAAGCAAAAGATCATCAAAGGTTTTGAGATGTTTCAGGCAATGAATAATGAGCTCAAAAAGAAATATCCTGCTTTCTTCATAAAGATATTCCAT
>JAMDCL010000146.1:4672-11472 GCA_023489065.1 Deltaproteobacteria bacterium
AATGGGACAAAAAGGGTGATTTCTTTTATCTGGCACCTAAGGGAGAAGAGGCATGAGCAGAATGTCCTTAAAAACTAATCTAGATATAATATGAAACCGACCATCGAAGAGTTGAATGAAAAGCTGAAAAAGGCGAATAAATTACTGACAGAGTCTGCTGAGCTTATCCAGGATTTAAACTTTACAAAAGAGACCAATCTTCAGAAGATTGCGGACGCGGCACACCTAATTAATCAAATTATTAATGATATTTCCAAAGATTATCCCGAGTTTAGACCCGGCCCATTCACATATACCGAAAGAGATAGGGAATTAAGCTATTTCACATATATTCATAGAAGGGGAATAGTACATACACAGCATGGATTTACATTTTCTCCGGAAGGTTTGTCTATTACTGATTTAAAATGGGTGATAAAATATGAAGATTCGCCCGCATTTGCACGCGAAGCAGCAATAAAACTCTATGAGTTGGGACAAAAGGATTATGCGATGGATTTTCTTATCAAGCAGATGAATCAGTATAAAGATCCAAAAACTCATAAAAATATCATAAGAGAAACTTGTCCGCATACGGCAAAAGCCTTGGGCGAATTGGGGGACAAACGTGCTATTGAGCCGCTCTTGGAAGCACTCGGAAAGCTTGGTTATGAAGCAGCGTATGGGTTGGCCAAGATAGATGGTCCTGATGTAGAACAGCGATTATTAAAATTAGCGGAATCAGATGATACGAAAGGCATTTATGCCGCCGTAGCATTAGGATACATGAAAAACAAGTTCATAGTCCCAAGACTCATTGATATTTTAGATCACGCAGATGAATACAAACAAAAGATAAAAGATATGTGGATAAATTTCATAAAGCTTTATATTAAACCAATACTCGGCACCTACAAGGACAATGAAGAAGCTGAAAAAGCCTTTTTAAAATATCTCACGGATAGTGATATCAGCTATATCTTGTTTCTATATTTACACCAAGAACAATATAATAAACATGAGCTAGAATGGGAAATTGTTACTAAATACAAATGGACTGATTACCTAACTACTGATGAAGAAATATATGCTATTCGTTATGGGGATGCATTAGAAAAAGATATGAAATTATTAAGAGATAAAATAATTAGACAAATCAGAGAGAATTTGCCTTCAATAAAATCTGAAACTAATCAAGAAAATGGATGAAAATTATCAGAAATTAATAAAATCGTGGCCTGAGTTATCTAACAAATCGTTGGAAGAAGAAATTATTTTTGCAATCGAAGGTATACCCATGCAAGCTCTCCGAATAGATAATTTTGTTTCAAATATCTACCCTTCCATTGAAGGGCCGGAACTCAGATCCCGTGTCGACGAAATACTTCTCAAGTTGGCATCAGCAGGACATTACAGGGTGGCGAATGTTTGCGCAAAACTACAGTTAAACGGAACCAAAGAAATTATTATAAGAAGCATAAAGAAAATCAATAATCTGAAATCTTTTAAAGACAATCAACATATCACTTCGATAAATGACTCAATAAAAGAATTACAACTTAAAGATGCTGAAGGGTTCCTGATAAAAGAGTTGGAATGGATAAAAAAGAAATGGGTTGAGTTATCAGAAGAACAAAAGAAGCCTTCGCACACGATTAAAATAGATCAAGAATTCAGGAAACATTACGCCGTTTTTATTACTGCTCTCCCTGCTTTGGAAGTTCTTAACCCAGGACTAGCATCGCAGTATGAGAAAGAACTCCAATTGCCGTCTCCATACAATCAGAATCCGAGGCTTATTTGGGACAAAGATAAAATACCCAAATGGCGGGATATGAGTGACGACGAATTAGAAAAAGAAGTCGCAGGTCTTATTAAGAGCAAAGACGGAAGTGAAAGGTTTCGTAATTTATATATATACCAGATAAAAAACGACAAACTAAAGGAAAGGGTAGCCAATGCTTTTTGGGAAACAATGAATGGCGAAGATTACGGTGCAAAAATTGACTACTTGTATGATGCTGTAATCTGCAAATTACCACAAGCCAAGGAACATTTAATGAGTTTTATTGCCAATAAACCGATCATAAAAGAAGAAACTGTTCTTTCATTGTTGAGTAATGCGATAAGTGTTCTGAAAGCCAAAGAAGCGGCTGGCTTTCTTACCGCTCAAGTCGAGGATGTATTTACTGAACCGGAAGCAAAGGAAATGGGTATCGAGAAATATTTTTCGTACCATAAAGGAAAAGAGTCTGCGTTTTACGCATTGCAGGATATAAACCCTGAGATATTCATGGAATACAAAAAGAAAATTAGAGAAGATACATTTAAAGGATGGAAAGCGCTCGACAGATCATCTTTAAAAACTCTGGTCAAAAATATTATATTGAATACCGCCAGTGAAGGAAGTGCACATTTCTATCACTTTGTATCCGAATATTATAATTATATTACAGACGTTAAGCTCAAGGACAGAATTAACGATATTTTACTCGGACTGATTGATGATATGGATGGTGTTGGAGGGCAGGTCATTGAGCTATGTTTGGCATTACAATTATCAGGTATCGAAGAGAGGATATTGAATATAATAAACAATACAGACCGTATTTTCGAAGCTCTCGGAAAAGCCACTGAAAAAGATCGTTGGGCCATCAATATTATATATGTTTGTGCATTGGATCACGCAATAGAGAAACTAAATATAGTAGAAGCCAAAGATTTTCTCATAAAACAGCTTTACCCGTTGAAAGGGCCCAAACCAATACCTCCCGAAACAAAAGAATATTATTTTTACCGCATGTGTACATTATCGGCTTTAAGGTCCCTGGAACAAATAAATCCCGACTTGGCGCAGCAATACGATCTTAATAAAACAGAATTTCAAAAACAGTTACTAAAAATCGATACACCCCCCAAAAGAGTGAATCTTTTACAGAGCGCAGAAAACTTCCTTTTTCTTGATATGGGAACAGACATTAAAGTAGTAGATATTGCAGACCAGACCCAGCCTCGAATGCTGGGAACATTCCTTTTACCAGAAGATCGCTATGATAAGCCCCTTATTTGTAATTATAAAGACTGGGTCTTTTTTAATGTAGGCTATCAGGGGGTCTTCTCTGTAAATAAAAATACTCTTTCTCCAATACAAGCAACATCTGTCCCATGTCTTAAATTACAACATTTAAAAGATGATTTGTTTGTTGGAGCTACTGGAGGAGGAGGGGGCACAATATACCAGCTTACCTCTATGGGAGGATTAAATGTGGTAAGCGTGATTCCGCAAATAGTCACTGATTTCGTCCTACACGGAAACTACCTTTTTTGTGCATGTTTGACTTATGGCTTTAAAGTTTTTGATCTCTCAAATATAAATAAGCCCCAATTAATTTCAGACCCCTTAAGCAATTTTGTTTGTACATCGCTTGGATCTTATAATGATAAAACAATTCTGGTGAAAAATGACATGGGTGAAATGTACCTTATGGATATTTCCAACCCTTTTATTCCCAAGGCGTTGTCGAGCATTAAGGGGCGATTCTTCCCAGGTAGAAGCTACTTTATTCATTATCCTTTTTTGATTGTGCGTATGTACGAGCCTAATCATATATTGAGGGTCTTTGACTGCTCTGAGATAAACAATCCCCGGACTGTTTTCACTTATCCGGCACAGCATCTGGAATATATAGTTCATAACAGACCATTTATTATCGGATGGGCATGGAAGAAGTATTTATATAGCAATATTTCTAAGACACAAATAGCGTCGCAAGGTGTACCTTTTGAGATTTTGAAGCTATCACCGCAAGGGGAATTGAAGCAGGTAATCTCAATTGAAAATATGGACGATGTTTATACGGCTAATTTATCAGGAGATCATCTTTATATTGCGAAAACAGACGGAGTTTATTCTTTGGCTCTTAATGAAGGAATTATATAATAAAGCAAGCCTATGAAGCCGACTATCGAAGAGTTGAATGAAAAACTTACCCGCGCGTCGAAGCTGCTGAATGAGTCTGCTACGCTCATAAGAGATTTGGATTTTTACAAAGAAACCAATATCCGGAAGATTGGCGAGGCATTGGTCATTATTTTTGATGTCACTCATCAGATTTATAAAGACCACCCTGAGCTTGCACCCGAGTTTTTAAAAGATATTTATATAAACAAGAAATATAAAGAATGATAATTCACGGGCTATGACATTTTATAATCCAGAATAGCATTCAGGGAAGATCTATAGGTGAAACGTAAGGTCCTATCACGTATTATCGATAGCAAAGATGCAGTAGGTATGCTATAGCCAATGATGAACGGTTGAAACATTATTCTATTTTTAGGAGGATATATTTATGCACTGTATGAACTGTAAGCAGGAGATGACCAATTACGTTATCCACACACCGCTCCACCATGTCTCCTATAACGTTTGCGAGCATTGCGGAAGCCTTTGGCTGGACAAAGGGGTTCTCAATAAACTTGCTCCTACCGGCAGTGGTGACATCGAATTCTGTTCCCAGGACGTTGTCGCCGGGGAAGGGGAAAAGCCCAAAAAGTGTCCCCGGTGCACTGATGAGACTATGGATAAAGTCAGATTCATCGGCAATGATGAGATCATTCTGGAGCGCTGTAAAAATTGTGAAGGTTTTTGGCTGGATGGCGGCCAGCTCGATAAAATTGACGAACATATGGAGTACCTTATGCATGCCAGGAAAACGGGTTTTTCCGAATTTATGACAGAAACGCACCTTCCATTCTGGGTCAAGCGCACCAGCCGCCCCAGTGATGACATCGATAAGGTGCCCGTCATGCCTATCAAAGGGGCAAAAGTTCAAACTCAGACGCAGGATATGTGTCCCGTCTGTCACATCAACCTGGACCTTTATTCCGATTTTCATATCGGTTTCGAAGGTTGTCCCAAATGCCGGGGCATGTGGGTGGACGAGGAGAAGATCAAACAGCTTAAGAGCAAGGTTGAAGATGGTGATGTACGGTGGATGGATGACGAATTGGAAGCAATTGAAAAGACTAAAGCAATGGCATCGGACCGTTTATGCCCGAAATGTAACGGGACAAAGCTGCTGAGCACAAAGTTCGGTCATTCAAACCTGATTATTGACTGGTGCCCGTCATGCCACGGTATCTGGCTGGACAGGGATGAGTTTTTGAACATGATCAAATATCTCGATGATGAAGAGAATCACATGACTACGGACGAGATGCGGCATGAAGAAGGTGAAGAGATTAAAAAAATCTGGACGGGGCATGAGCATAAATTAACGGAAATAGTCGACGCATGGAAGGCCCATAAAGCTTTGTCCTTAATCAATCTTTGGGAGAACCACCCGGAGATGGCAAGATTTCTTTTAAAAGCCGGTGAACAATCACAAAAATCAGGTTTTTAGTGCCGGTGTTTTCCCTAATTTAATCCCGCTCGGTACGACGGGGGTAATGGTTTCACGGATCGGGATAGGGACGCTGACGTGGGGGGATCCGGTGGAGAGCAGGGCACTGTCGTCCCCGCGCTTTGCTTACGGACCTGCGGGCGCAGAAAATGACCAGAAGGATGCCCTCGAGGTATGCCTGCAATCGGGCATCAACTTCATCGATACTGCCGCCATGTACGGGCTCGGAGCATCCGAGCGCATGATCGGCAAGCTTACCAAGGGTAGGAATGTTGTCATAGCAACGAAATTTCCCAAGCATTTCATCATCACGTTTACCCACAGCCTGCCCGATGATCTTGCAGAAAGCCTGAAAAGACTCGGTAGAACAACGGTTGACCTCTACCAGGTGCATTATCCGTTTCCGTGGCTCTCCATTCCCGGCACGATGAGACTGATGGCTGATGCAGTCGAAAAGGGCAGGATCAGGGCGGTCGGTGTCAGCAACTTTTCCGCACGGCAGATGCTCCTGGCACATAAGATTCTATCGCAGTACGGGATACCGCTTGCCTCCAATCAGGTGCAATATTCGCTCCTTCACCGCAGACCTGAGACCGACGGTGTACTCGATGCATGCAGGGAACTGGGTATCACGCTGATCGCCTATATGCCGCTTTCCATGGGTGCGCTGACCGGTAAGTATGACGAAAAGAATAAGCCAGAAGGCTTGCGCAAGTACCTGGGGTTTTACCGGGGAAGGAAATTCCAAAAGGTATTACAACTGGTAAGCCTGCTTAGAAAGATAGGGGAAAAGTATTCCAAAAGTCCGGGACAGGTCGCCCTTCGGTGGCTCATGGAGCAGGAAGGTGTCATACCTATACCCGGCGTGCGCAACGGAAGACAAGCAGCGCACAATGCAGGTACGCTTTCATTTACCCTGAATAGGACGGACCTAGAGGCTATTGACAAAGCCTCTTTGCTATGGCGGAGGTGATGGTAAGCATGCCTGCTCGTGTTAGAAACACAAGCTCGCTCATGCATGAGTTACTATAGACTAAAATCTCGACAACATCGATATGCTGTTTAGGTGATCTCTGTACTTGTTTGTTTTGACAGTTGCAGGGGCTTATTATAAATTAGCATTATAATACAATCTATTCATTTATTCCTCGCTTTACATGAGCATTTGCCCAAAAGGAGGAAATATGAAAACGATCAAAGTGTACGTAATAATTTTAGTTTCTGCAGCAGCCATTGCCATGACAGCGACATGCGGAAGCAGCGGTGGGGGAAGTAATAATAACGCATGCACTGCCAGCGGCACCTGCAGCGTAAACGTTACCGGCACATGGAGCACGACTGAACAGGTGAGCGCCAGCGCATGCGGCAGTGCACATACCGATTACAACAGCTATACAGTCTCGCAGACAGGGTGCA
>JAMDCL010000085.1 GCA_023489065.1 Deltaproteobacteria bacterium
GGTGCGTACTTTACCTATAAACTCGTCTATCATCTGACCAAAGAAAGAATGGCAGGGATTGCCGGCGGTATTTTATTCGGGTTTTCACCGTTTATCATCTCTACCATGATGGGGAACCTCCAGTATGCTTCGATCGAGTTTATTCCGCTCGTTGTCTTCATGATGTTCCGGATCAAAGAGTACCCATCCCTGAGAAACGGCCTGCTGTTTGTCGTCTCTTCGATACTTCTGGCATTGAGCAGTCCGAGCTATATCTTCTATGCATACCTGCCCATCGTGCTGTACCTGCCCTTTTCCTGGCTGATAACGGATGGGTGGAAGACGTACAATAAGACCTTTGTACTGTATATGCTCCTGTCCATGGGTTTTGTTGCACTCTCAGCCCTGATATTTTATGCACCGCAGATCTATGCAATGCATCATTCGGGGTATGTCAAGGCAGAAGGCATTTATCAACTGCTCGTCAACAATCAGAACTTCATCGACTATTTTCTGCCGAACAAGTCGAATTTCTTTTTCAAGAACATACTCTATTTCTACTCAAAGGACATTACCTATTTCTCGGGCATCGGTATGGTGACGCTCTTTTTGATCGTACTGGTGGCAGCGTTCAAATATGAATCAAGGGAGTCCATCAGATGGGGTATACTTGCCATAGTGCTGTATGTGTTTTCTCTGGGCCCCTATCTCAAACTCAACGGTTTCGTTCTGTTTCCGTACTACGGGTCACTCCACATGATCCCGCTCCCTTATCTTGCCCTGACCAAACTGAAAATACTCTCGGGCCTGACCCAGCCGGCCATGTTAATCCCGCTGCTTTTGCTCAGCACCGCGGTAATAGCGGGGTTTGGTGCCAAGCTCATTATAGAGCGTACGGACATACGCTCTCTCAGCTTTGTGACGATTCTCTCGTTGGTACTCCTGGCGCTTGCCGAGTATTATCCCGGCTATCCTTTCCCCTCTATTCAATCAACCACACCTCTGTACTATGCGCCGATCAGAAAGGATACCAATACAAAGGCCATTGTGGAACTGCCTGCGAGCGCCTCTGTGTTCGACAACAGGCAAAACATCCCGTTCATCTACAGGTCCATGTATTACCAGATGTTCACGGAAAAATCGCTGGTCGGCGGGTATTATGATTATCAATGGGAAAGGGAATCGTCTTTTATAAAAACAACGCCTTTTCTGTCTGAACTGAACGATCCCCTTATACTCAGGTACGGCGACATCATACCGGTGGATAAACCTGCAATCGCCAATTACGGCATACGGCAGCTCATGGATCTCGGTGTCGGATATATCATCGTCAACAGGCTTGCCTACGATCAGGAGGATTATGGCGCACTTCATAAGTTGCTGCAGGCATACTGCGGAGAACCGATTTATAATGACGGCTATGTGTCCATCTTTTTACTGACCAAAGCTTATCTGTCCATTCATCGCGGCGAGCTTACGGAGCTTGGCTCCGGATGGTTTGCTCCGGCCCTGAATGTAAAAGAGGGGATGGTTTTCAGAATGATGTCTCAGGACGGTACAATAAAAGTTCTCGGTGTGGATAAACCGCGGATGGTTAAGCTCCTGATGGGTATCATCAATCCGTTCAAGTCCATTCACTGGCTCACGGTCAATGTCAATGGAAAGATGATCAATCGTATTGACCTTGCAGCACAAGAGCAGCCGGTATTGGGCTGGATGAGCGTACCGTTCATGCTCGAGAAAGGCGACAATACCATTGTTATCCATTCAATAGACAGCCCGGTAAATCCCTATACGGCGATCGGCCCTCTTATTCAGGATTCAAGACCCATGACCATCGGGGTATTCGGGGTAAAGATATCCGATACGACGGTAAAAAAATAGTATGCCAAACAAAACGCAGAAAAAATTCAGCATGAGTGCTGCAGATGCGTCCCTGAACACCGTTGCGGAAAAGATTAAAAAAGGTATAAGGCTCGAAAGAGAAGATGCACGCATTCTGCTGAACTCCAATGATATCCACTTTATCGGTGCCATGGCGGATTATAAGAAACGGCAGCTCAATGGCCGGCTCGTATATTTTACCCTCAACAAACAGATAAACTACACCAATATATGCAGTGTTCACTGCCAGGTATGTGCGTATGCCAGGGGCAAGCATGCAAAAGATGCCTATACCATGACTACCGGGGAGATTATTTCCGAACTGACGGCCTCAGGCAAAGAACTGGACGAGGTGCATATCGTCGGCGGGCTCAATCCGGATTTACCGTTCGATTATTATGTGTCGATGATACAAGAGATACGCTCCCATTTTCCGTCTATAACGGTAAAGGCGTTCACCGCAACGGAAATAGGATATTTCGCAAAGTTGTACAAGATGGATGTTCGGGATGTCCTGTCCAGATTCAAAGATGCTGGACTCAACACCCTGCCCGGAGGAGGTGCAGAACTGCTTTCTGACAGCATACGGGCAAAGTTGTTCAAGGGCAAAGAGTCAAAAGATACCTGGCTCGCCACGCATAGGACGGCTCACTCTCTCGGTATCAAAACGAATGCGACCATGTTGTACGGACACATAGAAACGGATGATGATCTTATTTCACACCTTGAGCAACTACGGACTTTACAGGACGAGACAGCCGGATTTTTGACGTTTGTGCCTCTTACGTTCCATCCGGTAAATACCCCGCTGGAGAACAAGGTAACTACCCCGACCGGAATACGGAAGCTCAAGATTATAGCGCTCTCAAGGTTATACCTCGATAATTTCCCGCATATAAAGGCGTACTGGGTCATGCTCTCGGAAGGCATTACACAGATAGCGCTGCATTTCGGTGCGGACGATATCGACGGGACCATCGGTCAGGAAAAGGTGACCCACGCAGCGGGCGCAAGAACGCCTGCAGGGTTGACAAAGAACAAGATGATCTCCATGATTAAAGATACGGGTTATATACCCGCACAGAGAAACGGAGAATACAAGGTAATAAAAATTTACCGGTAAAGGATATGAAACTAAAACTCGCCAGGATGCCGTACATAAATGTCGACCCGTTTTACTATGCACTTGAGCATGCGGGCAAGAGCCCGGACATTGAACTCGTGTCCGGCTTTCCACGACAGATCGGCAGGCTTGCCGGTACAAAAGATACCATAGATGCCGCTCCGATATCCGTCATGGACTTCCTGAACCTGCAGCAGAGCTATGAACCCCTGGGCAGGATGTGCGTTGCCGTCAGGGAGAAAGCCGGCAGCGTCAACCTGTTTTCAAAAGTTCCTGCGGAAGAGCTCGGCAACCGTAAAATCGGCATAACATCCCAGACGTCGACCTCAAGGGTGCTGATGCGTCTTATCCTCGAACAGCGGTACGGAGTCAAATCCGCCGTTTACCTCGACCAGCCGGAGCAGGATGAGGTCGATGCGTACCTCTTGATCGGCAACGACGCGCTCGTGCATGCACACCACGGTCTGAAAGGTTTCCGCTTGATGTACGATCTCGGGGAAGAATGGTATAAATGGACCGGTCTTCCGTTTGTCTTTGCACTGTGGGCCGTACGAAAGGCGCTACCTCAAAAAAACAAAGAGTACCTCACCGGGGTGCTCAGTGGATCAATCGATACATTCCGGCAGCATGAAGGGGAAATGGCACAAACGAGGGCTGACGAGCTGCTGCTTTCTCCCGGCTCTATCCGGGATTACTGGCACCTTTTCATCTACCATCAGACAACAGCGGTCGACAAGAGCCTTGAGATGTTTGTGAACTCAATACAAGACAGAAAGGGGGTGTTTGCGTATGGACAAGAAAAAATATGACGATGATGAGAACGGGGACGATTTCGAACTTTATGACGATGACAACGGAGAGGAGCTTGACGAATATGCGGATGATTTCGGCATCGATGACAGCGAACTCCAGCACATCCATTTTACCGTTCAGTGTATAAAAAACCCTTTTCCCCGGGAGAGTGACGAATGGGTTATCGTCGAGGCTTTACAGAAGGAACGGCCCGAAGGGTTCGAAGAGTTGAAGGATGTTTTGATGTCGCTGTTCGATTTCGACAGTTTTGATATGACACCCGATGAATACGCAAAAGAGATCTTCTATTTTATGATCGAGAACAGGGTAATCAAGCTGGATTAAAAGACTAATCTAATTCCGGAAAATGCAGTAGGTGAGTCGGCCATAGTCTTGAGCATTTGACGAAGATCAAACACGCACAAAAGGAAGAAGTTTCCTCCTCTGCTCGTGAAACAATGGCTCTTTCGCTCAACGGATTTTTGGCCCATTTGAATGTGGTGTTTTTGTCGCGGAACGAGAAGAAGTCCACGCAGAATACTATGAAAGAATACCAGGCAGTTCGCAGGTGTTTCACTTCGCGTCGGATCAAACTCTTCCTTTTCTTTATCTTTGTATCCTTGTGCTTTTTTGGGGTAAACCTGCTGAAGTGGCTACGGGTAATTAATGGTTAGCCGTTTCTCTCAGTACCTCTTGTATGGTGTCAATATTGCCTTGTATGCCAAATTCCTTTTCCGCTTTACTTTTTGCAGTTTCTCCGATTGACTTTCTCAACGCAGGATCTCCCGCTGTTTTTATTATGGCTTGAGCGAGTGCATCCCGGTTGCCCGCGCGGTAGAGAATTCCGTCTGTGCCGTCTTCGATAAGCTCGACAGGTCCGCCTTTGTCCGGTGCGATAACTACCTTGCCTGCAGCCATACCCTCCATAACGACCTGTCCGAGTCCCTCGGTTATGACGGTGCTGACAACAATGATATCACTGCCGGTCATAAAATCGTCCACATCATTTCTGAAACCCGTAAAAGTCAGCATCTCCTGCATACCGTACGCAGCTGCCCTGTCCTGCAAACCCTGCATAAATTGTTCGTTCCCTTTGAAGATACTGCCGATGATAAGGAATCTCAAATTACCGTCAGATTTTATACACTCATGCGCGGCATCGATGAAAAGCTCCTGGCCCTTAATCGGGCTTACCCTCCCGATATTTGAAACAATGGTCCGGTTCTGCTTTTTCCATTCCGACAGTCCGGCGGGGATTTTCCCTGTTGAACCGGTGAACCTTTCGAGTGCAATACCGTCGTAGACGACCTCTGTCTTATTGGAACAACTTTTCTGTACGAATGCAGCGACAGCATTGCTGATGGCAATGATTTTCCGTGAAAACAGGCAGAGGAACGATCTGTAGAAAGGAGCGAGTCCCGGATAACTATCATAAAGCTCCCGCATGTGGCAGATGTGCGGCCTGCGTGTCAGGAATGCAGCCAGAGGCGCGCCCACGATTACGCTGGTGTTTGAATAGACAACCGTGATGCCTTCTTTCCGTATGATACGGGCGAGCCTGAAAATAACCGCCGGCAGCATGAGCATGTAGGGTAGAAGCTTTAAGGTGCGGAACACACCTTTTCTCAATACCCAGGGGTCTGTTATGTATACGGTGACGCCGAGAGCCCGCAGCCGATCGGCCAGCACGCCCTCAAAAGGAAGTACGATAACCGGGATAAACCGGGTCTTGTCGATCCTTTTTACCAGTTCATAGAGACAACGGTCGGAGCCGTACATCTCCGACGATGAATGGACGAACAGGACCTTTATGGGGTTGTGTGGAGGGGTACGGATGTTACGGCTCCTGCTGCGCCCGTATCGTGCATTTTATGTCTTTGACAAAGGGCAGCTCTTTTTTCGTGTTTATGTTCTTCAGGAGGATTGACTTGTTGTAAAGTATTTCCTGCAGTGCCGTGCTGTTTTTGACAAAAACAAACAGTACGTCGTTGCGTATATACGCAGGCTCGGACAGGGCGGACAGACGTTTCCCTGCCAGGTCTTCCCATTGTTCGAGAAGCTTCACCCCTTCCATACCGTGCTTGAGCTTTGTCCCAGTCAATTCCGATAGTATATCTTTGATATCTTCCATAATAATTCCACAAAGATAAGGATGATTACAATCGTATAATCAACACCTTTGATAAAGACCTCATCTGTCTTGACCCCATTTAGCACCTTTGGGTCTCCTTGTTAAGAATATTCTCTAAGGCGGCAACCAGTTGCAACCGAATTCCTTTTACAAGTGGGGAATCCCAGAGTCTCCTCCTTTGAAAAAGGGGGATTTCCAAAGCAAAGTAGCAAAATTTTCTTTTATTCTGTACAGAAGTTACGATGTAAGAATCAAAGGACATATTTTTCAGGACTTTTTATTCTTATCACCAGTAATAGTTATTATTGCCTCTCAATATTACCTTGGCTTAATTGTAAAAGAAGAAAAAAGTTTAGCTTGACTTTGACAGCTTTTTATAGTTTAAAGGTAATTAATACGAAGACCAACATGGCTTAAACTTCCTTTGTTAGTTGATTTAATTTGTTTATTTTGCAGCCTGATAATGGGCTTTTAATACATAAATAAAATAAGGAGGTTTTATTAAGCACTTAGCAGCTGTGCTACACACACACAATAAGTCTATCTTTTTTCCGTCATTGAGATGCGCCCTTGGTGCAGAAGCAATCTCTTTAGTCGCTTTCTATCGCACGTCATTGCTATCCCCTATCACTGCACAGAAAAAACTACAGCAGCAGGCCGATATTTTCTATAGTCATTCCGCACTTGATGCGGTATCCAGTCATCCGTGTCATTTTCCCCCTTATCAGGTATGGGATAAACTCCAGTGGGAATCCGAAGTATCTATTCTTTATAAAGGAGAACGGGTATGAGGCATAATGTTTTATTGTTTATCCGGGCACTCATCATAGGTTTTACCATTCTGGGATATAACTACAAAGCAAACGCAGGTATGACCATTTATTTTTGGGTTGAAGATAATATACCAGATTGGTGTTGTGGATGTAATTACACTCCATCTCCGGGGGATAATATATGTTCAAATGCAGGAGGTTTATTTTTTTATGAGGCATGTACAATAAGTTGTGATTTTTCTACTGTTCAGTGTACTACGCCTGGCGGCCCAGGTGCACCTGTCCCGCCAGGATGTCCTGATTTTTCTAATATTGCATGTCCAGCGTTCGAATGTGGTAGCTCTCCTTGTAATACTTCACCACCCATTGTTGTTTCAGGTGACTGCGATTCTCCAGATACCTGCCCTCAAGCAGGAAGCGATCCATTCGTCATTCCTACAGGCAACATGGTTCATAGTTTTGAACTATTCCAGAGTCCTAGCTTAGGCAAACTGAATTTCAACACATCAATTGAGTACCACAGTTTATCGACATTAACAGGTAGCACAGGCATAGGTACAGGGTTAAGCACGGATATGCAACTAAAAGTTTTACCAGTTACTTTTGGGGAAAGTAATACTATAAGTACCTATGCTATTTATGAAGGTGGAATTATCAAAAGTATATTTATGTCTGGTGATTATTGGTCGACAATTAGAGGAGGGGGAATTACAAGTTTCTTTGGTAGCGGTAGTGGGCAATTATATAATTACAACAGTGGGATAGCATATACATCAACAGATGGAATTACATCATGGTTTAATACCGAGAGTGAAAGAATCACCGCCCAAACAGATGGTGCAGGTGCCGCAAAATATTATAATTATGACAGCTATGGAAAGCTTGTCAGTGTAAATGATAGTGTGGGTAGAACAGTTCTCTATGGATATGCAAATACAACAAGCACACTTATCAATACAATAACAGATCCTAATGGTAATGCATATCGACTTAACTATGATTCATACAATCATTTAACACAGATAATTTATCCTAACTCTTCAACTAAACAATTAAGTTATGATAGCAATGGACAGCTTACATCAATTGTAGATGAAAATGGCAATATGGCAAGCTATGCATACAACAGTGGTGGTACGTTGGCTGCCTATTATGGCCCTTCTGGTTTTGGTACATTTCAGGTAGTTAATGTTGGGGCTCAGAATATAAATGGCCAGTCATGTAATGGTACAGCTATAATATACGACATTAGTAATGTAATATCGCCACAGTATTGGTGGTTAAAGAATAATCTTGTGAATAGTAATCAGCCAGTTATTGAGCAGTTCGGCAATGTACAACTTTGCAAAGAGTGTGGTATTGTAGCAGGAATCCCGTGGGCTGGAGTCGAAGGGATTCAGTGGAGTGGATACGATTCATTGGGCAACCTGATTTCACAGACGGATTATAACGAAAACTTAACAACCTGGTATGGTTATGATTATAACGGTGATTATCAAACTATGACGACAGCTTGTGGTAGTCCCGTTAGTTCGATTTATGGCACTCCTTACAGTTCAACTACAGAGTACACATGGAATACCCGACTCCATCAACCAACGAGCATAATCACAAAAAGTGTGCTTGTTAATAAAAGCGGACCCAATCAGGCAAATAAAGTAACATATTATAACTATAACAGCGCAAATGAGCTTTTAAGTATTACACAGACAGGGTATACATTTAACTCGTATGGAAATATAGCTGGCTATTCTTACACGACATTCTATAGTTATGACAATGCAGATAACTTAACAGGTATATCGGATTCAAATGGGTCTGCTACACATTATAACCGTGACAGCATGGGAAACATCACGAGCATAGCTAATGCTTTGAATCAGACGACCTATTACAGCAATTACGATAACATGGGCCATACAGGCACTGTTACGGATCCCAATGGCAATGTTAGCAATATAACCTATAATTGGCGGGGGCAAGTGACTTCTATAACACAAAAAGCCGCTTCGTCAACCGGAACAGATCTTACAACAAATTTTTCTTACAATGTAAAAGGCAACGTATCGGAAATTACTTATCCATCAGGTGCATATATTCTCTATACCTATGATGCAGGTGATCATGTCACGAATATAACGAGATATAATAGCCTTGGTCAGACTTTTGGCTCCATTGCGTATACCTACGACTTCAAAGGGAATAAGACGTCTGAAAATGTTTATGATGCTCAAAGCAACCTTGTAAGATTTAGGGATTATATATATGACCAGTACGATACCCTTGCAAAAAGTATAAATGGATACACATCCACGACATATTACGATCATGATGGCAACGGCAATTTAAGCAGTAAAACGGATTCTAATGGTAATCTGATAAATTACCAGTATAATGAGCTTAATAAGCTCGGCAGAGTAGTACAATACCTTGGCAGTCCTTATGACCCTTATGGGTCACAAACTAATGCGCTTACAACATACATGTATAATCTCCATGGAGATCTCATAACGGTCACAGATGCGAATGATAACAATTCCAATTATACATATGATGATCTGGGCAGGCTAGTTGAAGTCAATTCACCCGATACAGGAATTACACGTTATTGGTATGATGCGAATGGGAATCTTATAGGTAAAGTGGATGCTGATGGAAGGACTTTAAATTATACGTATGATGAACTTAACAGGCTTACAAACGTTATCGATATCTCAAACCCTAAAAATGCCATAGTAACCTATTACTATGATGGCCAAAACCCTCTGAATATCTCCATTACCAACGGTATTGGCAGACTGACTGGTATGCATGACAGCTCCGGGAACACGGCTTACAGCTATGATGCGCGGGGCAATGTTATTCAGGAAACAAGATCAATATCAGGGCATACTTTCGTTACGAGCTATAACTATGACAATGACGGTAACATTGCATCAATGACCTATCCATCGGGCAGAGTCGTGAATTATACGTATGCGGCAGATCCGAACAAGCCCTCAAGTGTGTCTGCAATGGTAAACGACGTTAATACCACCATAGCGAGCAATATCACGTACCAGCCGTTTGCTGACCTTGCAGGGCTTACGTATGGCAACGGGTTATCGCTTACAATCACAACAGACGTTACCGGCGAGATTACAAACATACAGGTAGGCAATATCATAAACCGGGCATATAGTAGCGACAATGCAGGGAACATCCTTACTATTACAACCACACCAAGTTCATATACATACAGCTATGATGCACTAAACAGGGTAACGGATTCAACGGGTGATTATGGCGATATAGAGTATTCCTACGATCTCGTCGGTAACAGGCTTACGCAAGTTACCTCTACAAAAACAATAAACTACGTATATTATCTTGGTACAAACAAGCTCTGGAGTTACAATGATCCCCCGAAGGGCGGTAATGAAAACAACATCAAATGGCAATATAAAAGGCTGATTGAAAGGTGGGAGCATCTCATAGAGAATGGAGAGGACAGGCGCTGCATAGAACACTCAAAGGACTCTCCTCCCTCGATGGGAGGGGCCGGGGAGGGTGATTCCTATCTTACCTCTCCCTCGACGGGAGAGGAGCAAGGTGAGGGTGAGGGTGAGAATTACGCCTCTGTCATTGCGAGGAACGAAGCGACGAAGCAATCTTTCTCCCGTCATTCCCGTGAAAACGGGAATCCAGAAAAGGATTCCGACAATGACCACCGCGAAGACAAGACCTGCTACACCTATGTAAGCCTTGCAAATGCAATGCTTGGTATAGCAAGTAAACGGGGCATAGACCTACAAACATTTGCCGGTCTTTTGATCCAGTCGAATGAAATAAAAACCGACATAAGCGATATAGTAAACCGTGTGAACCAGAGGGGTGTGAATGCCGTACTTGAGAAACAGGACATAAAGCTGTTCAAGCATTTGTTCGAGGACATGGAAGAAGCAATTAAGAACCTGAATGGATTAAACCCGGCAGACCCGATATTCTCGTATGATGCCGCAGGTTATATTATTGGGGAGAGCGTATCAGGCATGCAGTTGCAATACGACAGCCTCGGCAGGCTTACGCAGGTATCGGAAACCATTACACAGGGATCGTCAGGTCCAGGAAATAAAGTAACTACAACGGTAACAACAATAGGGCAATACACTTATGACGGCATGAATCGAAGGATTACCAAGACCACAGGTGGCACTACGACAATCTTCCTCTATGATATTTATAACAATCTTATCGGCGAATATGATGCATCTACAGGTAATACCAATAAAGAGTACATCTACCTCGGCAGCAAGCCGCTTGCCATGATAACAGACCCGGTGTCTTCGTCCTCCAGCGGATGCGGGAGTATCAATACAGGTTGTAGTACTATAGGTCTTTCATTGCGAAACGGATACAGCATGAAGACTGGCATGGGAGCTGTTGACGGGTTCATTTATCTCTTCCCGCTTATAGGGATTGCCATAATTCGTATCGGCAAAAAAGCAAAGAGGCGCAAGCTGGATATAATCGGTTTACTGACCATCGGAGGTATGGTAATACTCATAGTCATGGTAAGTAGACAAACCCATGCACAGGTTTCCGGTGAGACCGTTTATTACT
>JAMDCL010000128.1:0-4530 GCA_023489065.1 Deltaproteobacteria bacterium
TTGCTGGTATCAGGGTATGAAGGATGTCGGCGTTGAGGATGTAGTAAAAATCATGAGCGAAAATGTGGTAAACGCAAAAAAAATAATAGGTGCGGTCGTTCCCCGAATAGAAAAAGAAAGGAAATGCTCGTGTGCACACGCCCTGAAAGACAGCTTCCTTACCGCTGCCGAAGCAATACCGCAGCAAATCAAATCAGATTTAAAACCTATCATAGGGGGTTACCTGAAGTGAAGAAAATTAAAATATTGTTCCCGTTGATTATACTACCGTTCTTTTTTTCCTGTGCCGCACAGAACAATACTATCGATACCGGAAATACGATGCAGGAAAGATATGCAGCAATGAGACAGGAAGAGCAGTCTTTCACGGTAAATCTTATCCCGCCGGACAACGGCAGGGCGATATGGGAAGGAAAACAACTGGAAGATCCTTTCAACGTAAGGGTAAATCAGGGAAAGACTTATCAAATAGAAATTGATACGGGTGACGGCAACGCATACAAGGGTACCGTTCAGATTATCGGTAACGGCGGGACCGTCGGAATGCACCAGGGATTCGACGTGCGGCTGTCCGGTTATATCCGGGAGATGCTGAAACACGATAAGCAGGTATCCTATTATCTGAATTCGCCCGGCGGTAAACAGGAACTGCTGGTAACATTTTTTGCACCGTAACCCGGTATTGTATTTTCTTGTCAACGGGAAATAAAGTCCAACGACAGCACATAGGTAAAAAGCCGAGATGAATATTTTTTATAAAAAAAACCCGTTGCTCGATGTCGTGCTGCTGCCGTTGATTGTGGTGTCCCTTGTTTTCCGCTTCATAACGGGCATAAGAAGGTTCCTTTACCTGCAGGGTATCTTCAACTCGTACCGGGCGAAAAGCCGAATCATATCCGTCGGCAACCTTACGGTCGGGGGCACGGGAAAGACGCCGATGGTCATCTACCTGAGCACGATCCTTACCGGGAAAAGGCTTGCAATTGTCTCAAGGGGCTATGGTTCCAAAGGCAGGGGGACCAGGATTGTTTCGGACGGAAAAAACATTCTCCTGGGTGCGGAGCTGTGCGGCGACGAACCGTACCTTATAGCGAAATCCATTCCCGGTGCAGTTGTTGCCGTTGGTGAAAAAAAAGCACAGGTCATACGTTTTGTCGAGGAGCAGTATAGTCCGGACATTATTATACTGGATGACGGCTTCTCCCACCTCAAGGTGAAACGGGACCTGGACATCGTGCTGATTGATGGAGAGAAAGGTTTTGGGAACGGCCACCTCCTGCCTGCGGGCCCTCTCCGGGAGCCTCCGGGATCGATGCGCCGTGCAGACAGTATCGGGATAAAAGGGGAAGGTCATACGGTCGAAAATAAGATCGAAAAATACGCACCGCTTGACAAGGTCTTTCATTTTGCGTACCGCTTCAAGGGGATAAAAACTATCCGGCAAGATGCGGAAGTAGATGCGGATACCATGAAAAACAAAAAAGTGCTGGCGGTTGCCGGTATAGCATTCCCGGACAGCTTTTTCCGTATGCTTGAAGCAGCCGGTGTTCTCCCTGCAAACTGTATAGCCAAACCGGACCACAGCACCTATGATAAAAATAAGCTCCGCATGCTCACGGAACGGTTCAGCCCGGATGCGGTAATAGTAACCGCAAAGGACGCGGTGAAGATAAAGGACATAGAAAGGGACGAAGCGGTGCAGTGGTTGTACGCAGATATAGAAATCTCAGAGGCCGGGGAAAATCTGAAAAACATACTCCGGAAGAAAGGTTTTCTGCCGTGATCAAAAAAGTCAGGCATTTTTTGGAATATAAAGTCGTACGTGCGCTCATACTTTTCTTGAATATGTTTTCAGAAAAACAAATCGCATCGATTGCGGTGTTCTTCGGGTTTTTGTGGTACAGGATTGACGCCAGGCACCGCGCGATCGCAAAAACAAACATAGGATACGCATTCCCCTCGATGTCCATGGAGAATAAGTCGAGGATTTTACAAGAAAGCTACAAGAACATAATAAAGACATTCATAACATTTCCCCGGATCGCGGATTTTAATGCGGAAAGCATCAAAAAAATATTCGAATTCCAATGCGAAGAATACTACGAAGAGGCTGCCAAAAGAGGGAAGGGCGTGTTCCTGCTGACCGGACATCTTTGCAACTGGGAATTTGCAGCAGCAGCTCACAGCATTAAGCACGGAGGTCTTGTGGCAGTGGCAAAAGACATCCACAACCCCTTTATCGACAGTTACATAAAGGCCTTGCGCAAACGAGCGCTTATAGAAGTCGTAAGGCCGCGGAATGCGGTTTTCAGACTCCTCCGGAGCCTGAAGCAGGGAAAGACAATTGCCATGCTCCTCGACCAAAACACCCTGCGCCATGAGGCGGTATTCGTCAATTTCTTCGGCAGACCCGCGGCAACTCAGTATGCAATGGCGCTGATGGCTTTAAAAACGGGCGCTGCCATTGTTCCGGGATTTATAAGCCCGGATCCCGTAAACAACAGGTATATTATACGCTATGAAAGGCCCATCTATGTCGACGGCATCCAGGACAAAGAAAAGGCAGCGGAGAAATTAACCCAGCAGTTTACAACGATCCTCGAGGACCAGATCAAAAGGGTTCCCGGACAATGGTTCTGGGTGCACAACAGGTTCAAAACCACACTTTGACGACATGAGGATAGCAGAAAACTCATAAAGACTGCGGGCAGCAGCATGAAAAAGAAAACAAAAAAAAAGTTGTACGAAATATCCCTTGTAGCGGCAGGTATACTGGTTGTTACCGCTTCTGTGTTTCTCTATTTTCTCTACGCGAAGATAACGGAGGTTTTTATTTCAAGAGGATTCCCTTCGCCGTCCATCGTCTACGCCTCTCCCACGTACATACAAAACGGCATGCGTATGTCCGTACAATCGTTGCAGGATAAATTGAATGCACTCGATTATCACGAGACAGACATTATGCCCGAGAAGCAGGGTAGTTATTCGGTGACCGGCAACGACGTTTATGTCTATACCAAAAAATTTGCCATGCCTGCCTATACCATAGAGCCTGTGCAGGCCAGAATACCGGTATCCGGCGGCACGGTGTCCGGTATGACCGATTTTAGCGGCACTGCGATAAGCAGTATCGAACTGGAACCTGAACAGCTTGCGGTATTTTTCGGTGATGATTTTAAAATGCGTATTCCGGTAGCGCTCCCCGCAATACCGGATGACCTCATCAATGCAGTCATTGTGACGGAAGACGCGCGGTTCTTTGAGCATGGGGCCATAGATATCAACGGCATATTCAGGGCCATGATTGCGGACATCGCATCCATGAGCATACAGCAGGGAGGCAGTACCATAACGCAACAGCTTGTAAAAATACTTTTTCTCAGTAATGAACGCACCTTCAAAAGGAAGTTCATGGAAGCGATCATGGCCCTGAATAGACCATACTCCCTTCTCATCATGGCGATAATGATAGCCCACCGGTTTACAAAGGCGCAGATACTCAATGCATACCTGAACGATGTTTATCTTGGCCAGGATGGACACATCAGTATCGTCGGTATGGGGGCTGCAGCCAAATATTATTTTTCGAAGCCCGTCGCAAAGCTGACCCTCGCACAATGCGCCATGCTTGCAGGACTGATCGCATCACCGAACCGGTACTCGCCGATCTACGGCGGGGAAGAGGCCATGAAGAGAAGGGACTATGTTCTTTCGAGGATGATGTTGTACCATGTGATCACAAACAGCGAGTATCAGACCGCACTCGGCGAGCCCATAACGGTAGAAGTCTCACCGGTACATGTTAAAAAAGCGCCATACTTTGTGGATTACATAGAGGGCCAGCTTTCAGAAAATTTTTCAAAAGAACTCTTAACGACAGACGGCTTGAGAATTTTTACAACACTCGACCCGGATGTGCAGTCTATGGCTGAGAAAGCCATGAGTGAAGCACCGGCATCGCTTGAAGGTGCCATGGTTGTCCTGCAGCCGCAAACAGGCTATGTGCTGGCCATGATAGGCGGCAGGGATTATAACAAAAGTCAGTTCAACCGGGCTGTCCTGTCGAGAAGACAGATCGGTTCGTGCGTCAAACCTTTTATCTATATGCTTGCATTTGAAACGATGGCGAAAGACGGCTTTTCCCAGATTACAACCATTGATGATGCGCCGTTGAAGATGGAAACCGGCGCAGGAGAATGGGAGCCGCAAAACTATGACAAGCAGTTTTTAGGGTATATGACCGCACGCTATGCCTTGCAGCACTCGATCAACGTACCCGCGGTAAAGGTCTCTATGGATGTGGGTATCGAAAGGGTTTCGGAATTGCTCGAACAGCTCGGACTGGGCTCGGATATTCCGGCGTTCCCGTCGATAGCCCTCGGCAGTACAGCGACATCACCGCTGGACCTGGGCCGGGCATATACGATATTTTCTAACAACGGGTATGAACCCGTAACACCGGTAAGTATAAGGGCTGTCACGGATATGGACGATAATATTATCTATAAACCGGAACTGCAGTTAACACCT
>JAMDCL010000128.1:4540-10585 GCA_023489065.1 Deltaproteobacteria bacterium
AAGGGCAGGGGGTTGCGGCGGTTCGGCATCCAGGGACAGTATTCCGGAAAAACCGGTACGACGAACGATTTCAGGGACACCTGGTTTGCGGGATACACGCCGGATGTCGTTGCCGTTGACTGGCTGGGCTATGACAACGAGGCAAGGATCGGGGTTCCGGCTGCAGCAGTGGCTTTGCCGGTTGTCGGCAGATTTCTCGGCATGTATACGCACCGGTACGGAGGTAAAGACTTCCCCGTTCCCCCGGGCATAAAGTTCGCCTGCGTTGACCGCTCCACGGGCTTGAGCGGCAGGAATATAACGGATTGTGTTCGGGCCGCGTTCATATCCGGGACAGAACCAAACAAGGGTGCCATAAACAGTATCATGGACTGGTTCAAACATTTGTTCCACAAATAAAGCCCTTAGAAAATCAAGCTGTTCCCGGTTCCCAATATCTTAGACTGAGAGGATTCTGAGTGTAGATAAAAAAAGTGCTATAGTTTCTTGCTGGGTAATTTGAAGCGAGAGGCGGAAAATAGAGACAACAGCAGGATTTAGAGAATACCGCACAACCGTCCTTTTTTATGGTATAATGCCATCTTATAAGCCGTGAAAGGAGACTGTCATGTGTGATACAATCGTTGCTACTGCAAAGGCAACCGCCGATGGAACTGTCATACTTGCAAAGAACAGCGACAGGGAAGCCAATGAAGCCCAGCTTTGGAAGTACATTGCCCGGCGATCCTATGCCTCCAACGCACAACTCCAGTGTACCTATATTTCCATCCCCCAGATAAAGGAAACCAATGAGATGTTTCTGTCAAAGCCGTTTTGGATGTGGGGTGGCGAGATGGGTGCAAACGCCAGGGGGCTTGCCATTGGCAATGAAGCGGTTTTTACAAAAGAACCGTATGAAAAAACGGGACTGCTCGGCATGGATTTAATACGCCTTGCACTTGAGCGGTGCAGCAGCGCCTATGACGCGCTCATGTTAACCACGGAGCTTATCGAAAGGCATGGGCAGGGCGGCAACGGCGGCATGGCACATAAGCTCTATTATCACAATTCATTTATTTTTGCCGATACCAACGAAGCCTACGTCCTTGAAACCGCGAACAAACACTGGACGGCCGTTAAAGTCGACGGTGTCAGAAGCATATCGAACGGACTCACGATTGAAGAGGCGTTTGACTATTCTTCAAAAGGCATCCAGGACTATGCTCGTCAAAAAGGGTATCTGAAAAAAGGGCAGACGTTTAATTTCAGAAAGTGCTTTTCTGATACCCTGTACACCCGTTTTTCACGATGTTCGGACAGGCAAACCCGTACCACTGCATGCGCCCTGCGCGATACTGCGTTCCTGACCCCGAAGAAAATGTTTGCCATCCTCCGGGATCACGGAAACAGCGATACGCCATTGTCTCCGGACAAAACATCCATGGGTACCGTTTGTATGCATGCATCGTTCGGGCCGCTGCGCACGAGTCAATCGGTTGCCGCTTTTGTCGCACACCTGCGTAAGGACGCGCCTGTTTTCTGGGCAACGGGTTCATCGGCGACCTGTACCAGTGTTTTTATGCCGTTCTATCTTACCGGTAAGGAGATAGATTATTTCCCTGCCGAAGAAACCGGTACCTATTCACCGGCATCATACTGGTGGATGCATGAAAAGATCCACCGCCAGGCAATCTTCAAATGGGACTTCTTCCAGAAAAATATTGTTCCTGACAGGAAAGCATTGGAGGATGAGTTCGTTGCAAAGGAACAGGAAATCAACAAGAAGAAGAACACTCCTCTGCAAAAGTATTTTGATTTTTCGCGGTCCTGCGTTGGAAAGGTACTGGATGTTCACGGGAAATGGGAAAAAGAATTGAAAGAAGCTCCGTATTCCAAAACGAAGACCACTTTCAAGCTTTTCTGGAACGCGCAGACGAAAAAGGCCCATCTGAACGACAGCGGCACCACACCTTAACGCGCCTGCGCGTCCTTCAATTTTTAAGAATGGAGCGTGAAATCACAAAAAACCAAAACAGTCGGACGTATCCGCCGGAACCCCTTTCTATAGAAGGGCAGGCCTTTTTGTGATAAAGACGATGGTGTATGAAGATACTGGTGTGCGTAAAACAGGTGACTGTGCCGGGGACGCATCCGGCTGCGAACAAGCCCCCCACGGAGTTCCGGATCAACAGTTATGACGAGTATGCACTTGAAGAAGCGCTGCTGTTGAAAGAGCGTATCGAAAAAACGGCGGTGCACGCCGTTTCTGCCGGACCGGAAAGGGTTACTGCGGTTATCAGGCGTGCAATGGAAATGGGTGCAGACCAGGGCATACATATCAAATATGAAAAAGAAGAGCAGCTCACGCCGTATCAGGTTGCATCGCTGATTGCATCGTATGCGCGGGATCGACAGTACGATATTATTCTGACCGGCGTCATGGCAGATGACGATATGCAGATGCAGACGGGGCAGATGATTGCCGGGATACTCGGTTATCCGTACGCATCGTCTGTCGTCAGTCACGAGATAAGAAAGGACAGTATGATGTACGTTGAAAGGGAGTGCGATGCACGGCAGAGGCAGTGCCTTGAAATAGAGATGCCCTGTGTGCTTACCATACAGTCGGGCATCAACAGACCGCGCTATCCATCGCTTTCGAATATCCTGAGAGCAAAACAGCAGGAGATTAAATCCATCAAGATCCTTGATCCGGATCTGCCACAGGCCCGGGAAACAACCATACGGCTGTTTTCGCCCGAAATACAACCCAAAGGGATTTTCCTGCAGGGCACTCGGAGGGAAAAAGCGGTACAACTGCTCGAAATTCTGCATGAGAAAGGCCTTCTCTGAAGGACGAAATTCTGCATGAGAAAGGCCTTCTCTGAAGGAACATGCATGCATGAAAGATAAGATCGCGGTCATAGCCCAGCATGCAGACAACAGGATCGATCCTGCTACGTATGAGGCCGTATCCTGTGCCCAGGAGTTATGTGCGGGAGAGACTTCCTGCATTCAAATTATCGTTCCGGGGAACCGGGTAGAAAAGGTTGCGCAGGAAATAACCGGGGAAACAGGTATTGACACCATAGCCCTTGAAAACGAGCTCCTGAAAATTTACAACGCAGAAGCATACACATCAGCTCTCGTCACTTTTTTCAGGCAACGGGCGCCCGGCTATATTCTTATACCGCATACATCCGTGGGCTACGACTTCGCCCCGCTGCTTGCCATCAAACTCGAGGCATCCTGCATAACGGCGGTGAAGCAGGTAAACACCACAGGTGTGACGACGTCATTCGTGCGTGAGGTCTTTGACGGAAGGCTTTACGCCGAGGTTGTTTCGAAAACAAAAACCACGGTGATCACGACCCAGCCCGGTGCCTGGCAGCCCCTCAGCAGGCAACCGGGCAAAAGCGGCGTCGTGGAGATAAGGAACGTAATGGTTGACCCCGGGAAAACCAGGACTGTCGCATTCAGAAAGTCGGATTATCAAGGGGCAGCTCTTGCAAACAGCGATGTTATCGTATCCGCAGGAAGGGGCATCGGGAAAAAAGAGAACCTGTCTTTGATAGAGGAAGTTGCAAAACTATTTTCCCGATCTGCCCTCGGCTGTTCGAGGGCAGTGTGCGATGCCGGATGGCTTGAATACAGCCACCAGGTGGGAATGACCGGTACGACGGTATCGCCGAAGCTTTATTTCGCAATCGGTATATCCGGAGCAGTACAACATATCGCCGGCATCAAGGGTGCACAGACGCTTGTTGCGGTCAACAGTGATCCTGCCGCGAGGGTTTTCACGATCGCGGATTATTGTATCGTGGATGACCTGACGCAGTTCATACCCACCCTTGTGGAGGAATACCAAAAAAAGTTCGGCTCCTCCTTAACCCGAAAAATGCAATAAGGAAGTTTCCTTATTCGCTCAATCCCGCGATCCTCCTGATATCTTTACATTTCCTTATAGAAACGGGTTTTTAGTCCTCTGTAAGTTTATATGCTATTACCCGGAATGTTTTCCTCATCGGATTTTCGAAGAATACCTTCGTTTGACGCGGGCTTATCGCTCATTTCATAAACTTCCTTATTTTTCAATCGCATTTTTCTGGTTAACATAATGTCGAGACGGGAGAAAACCCTTTGCTTACGATCGCAAATGGGGTAAGAGACATCATGAGGACAAACCAGAGGCTATGAAAAAATCAAAACCAATACTACAGAAAATAGGCAGTGCGGCCGTGAAAACCGGCGTTATCGTAGGCAGTACGATCAGAGAGAACTATCAAAAGATAGACCCGGATGTTATTCGCCATCTGCTGCAGGTTCCCCTGCTCAGCTATTCGCTTTTCGTTTCAAGACATGAAACGATCGCTCCCGGCAAGCCGGACGGACATCCTCCTCTGATATTCGTCCACGGACTCGGCGGGAACAGGGGAAACTTCCTTCTCATGTCCTGGTACCTCTGGCTGCTTGGCAGAAAACGCAGTTACAAGATCCACTTCGACGCAGGACAGTCAATTCAGGACATGACCACGGCACTTGCGCATTTTATACGGGAAGTCCGGAAGGTCACCGGGCAAAAGCAGGTCGAAATCGTTGCACACAGCCTCGGCGGACTGGTTGCACGTATGGCAATCAAGAAATACAGGCTCTCGCACCATGTTAAGACCCTCATCACGCTGGGCAGCCCGCACCATGGTACGTACTCGGCACGCTACGCAAACACGGCAGCAACGAGAGATATCAGGCCAAACAGCAAATTCATAAAGGAGCTGGAAAAACAGCCCTGGCCAAAGGGTGTACGGGGTGTAACGTTCTGGAGCAGGAGCGATATCCTGATCATACCGCCAGAGTCGGCTGCTATGGACGGTACAACGCAGGTCGAGATTACACCGTTTACGCATTACAGTTACCTTATCGATCCAAAAAGCTGGTCTGCCGTTCAACGTGCACTCGAGAACGTATAAAACCCCCGTGAGCACGTGCCCCGATCGACGGAAAACCGCACATGTCTTTTTAGACATCTTCCCGCTTTTATGATAATAACACATTCAGGAGTGGACTGTGGATAAAGATTTCGAGATAGCTTTAATTGTACCGTACGTATCCCAGAAGATGCAGATTGTGGAGGCATTTTTAAAAAATACGAAGAAGGAATACAAGCCGGCAGTGCTGAAGACCTTCAACCTTTATTGCTGGTCGTCGAGCGACTCGCTCGGGATTATTTTGTCGTTTGATTTTGTTACCTTTCTTCCGCGGTATTTTAACCCCATAAAATCATTTGCGGCAAAAGCGGGGGCAAAGATTTACGAGCTCATGGCTTTTGGTGAGAACGAGAGAAAGGAATTCAAAAGTAAATTCATACTGACATCGGACCTGAAATTCATCGGCGACTTCGACATTGCATTTGCATTGAACAGCATTCTCAGGAGAACGAGCACAACGATGGGCAGAAAACATCCGCGGTACAACACAACTATCAAAGTTACTTTCAAATCACAGGATCAGTTTGTCCAGGAATATACAAAGGACATCTCCAAGGGCGGGATATTTGTTGCTACAGAAAAACAGCTCCCGTTGAATTCGAAAGTTGAATTGCTGCTGTCCCTTCCTGATTTTTCCCGGGATGTCAGAATATTAGGCGAGGTGGTGCACGCTGTCGGCCCGGAACAGGTCAAACAGCCCGGTGGCGGCAGAGTTGCAGGCATGGGTATCCAGTTTATTGAATTCGAAGGTGACGGACAAAAGGCTTTAGAGGGGTATTTTAAGTCCCTGGACAAGGGATCGTAGAAACCGCTTCCCGTAACCCGGACCTACTTTACCTGCCAGTGCTTTGAAAAAAATGTCAGTACAAACGGCGTAATCAGGGTCGTTACCACGACCATAAAGATGATGATCGCATATACCTTGCTGCTGATAACGCCCATGTTCAGCCCGATAAGGGCGACGATCATGCCTACCTCTCCCCGCGGTATCATGCCCAGCCCTACGAAGTTCATCACCCCGAACCCGTAGCGAAAAGCACCGAGGCCGCATCCGATATATTTACCGGCAATGGCTATTATG
>JAMDCL010000075.1 GCA_023489065.1 Deltaproteobacteria bacterium
TAATTCAGCCGGTGCTGAGCTGAATGAATCGGTTGAATCGCTCCATTGAAGTGCACCAGTCGGACTGAGTGCGTAAAGGCTACCATTAACTGTTAAGAAGATAGTGCCATTGCTTCCTACAACGGGAGATGATAAAATAAAACCGTTTGTTACATAGGTCCATTGAAGTGCACCAGCTGAATTAAAATCACAAAGAGTTCCGGAACCATTGCAGGCGGCGTAGATTGTACCGTCAGTTCCTATTACAGGTGATGGACTGTTTTCACTTATATTTGATAATGGTACTTCCCAGACAACCGAACCGGTTGGGCTCATTGCATAAAGAAATGAGCTTTCTCGATTCCAAGTTCGCAAAGAAGAAGAGAAATAGATAGTGCCATCGAGACCAATGGCCGGTGAAGAGGGAGACATGTTTTTCGTAGTGTAATTCCATTTCAGTGTACCATTCGGGTTGATTGCATAAAGAGTGTAAAATGTCGGTCCTTCACAATCCGAACAAGATGTTTCAGAGAGATTACAACCATAGCTATAAAAAAACAGAGAGGATGCAAATAGAACTAATACTACTTTGAGTGGCGAGATATATTTATAAGGGATTTTCCATATGGACATCTTCATTGGAACCCTCCATGTAAGCCCTCAAAAAAAATTAATCTTATTTAACCTCATTGCTCCTCATTTGTCAATAAAACCTATTCCACTCGTTATATGGCCGCCATAATTTTGCGTCGATAAAAACTACAATCATATCTTTATGGCGACCATGAGCATCTGAATCATAATGATTATAACCACTATGGAAAATGTTTGTCATTCCTGCCCGTGAGATTCTTCGGAGGTATTCTTGAGCAGGAATCCAGTTGTTTGTTTCCCGTTCTGCAAGGTTAAGAAAGGAGAGGATGGATTCCTGCTTTCGCTGGAATGACACCCGGAAGGACGAGAAACGGCAAAAGAGACATGACAGCAGAGACGGCTCTATTGCTCAGCATGGTATAAGGTACAACACCGGAATTCTGGATGAATCTGCAAACTGCCAGAGATTTTTCAAAGCTAACCGAAATATACAAGAGAAAAAAGTTGCATAGGGCAGACCCCTATCGTAAAAAAGTTGCGATGCTTATCGCGGCGATTGCAGCGGTCTCCGCGCGCAGTACGTTATTGCCGAGTCCGGCGACGACGACCTTGTGATCGTCTGCGTATTGCAGTTCATCATTGGAAAAACCGCCCTCCGGCCCTATGATGAGCATGATGCGTTCCGGTTGCTTCAGGAGGTCCGTAAAGTCGTGCAGGGGAGGGATGCCGGGTCCGTAGTGGAATAAGATCTTTTGGACTCCTGGCATGGATGTTATGAGTTCCTGGTAGGTCGTAGGATTGAATAATTCCGGGATATGCTGACGCATGGACTGACCGACGGCCTCTTGTATGATTTTATTGGACCTCGTGATGAAATTTTCTTTTTTTATTTTGACAACCGTATAGCGCGAGATAAAGGGTAAAATACCGTCGACACCGAGTTCCGTTGCCTTTTGCAAGACCATGTTCATCTTATCGTTTTTTATGACAGCCTGTGCGAGCAGAATACCGGACCTTTTTCTCCGCACCGGAATGCGCTGAATGATTTGAAATACCGCCTGGTGCTTTCCGAGTTCCGCGAGCCTCGCTGTATATTGATTTGCGTGCTCATCGAGTAAGGTGACCGTCTCATGGTAAGATATCCGGAGGCTTTTGACGTGTTTGAATGCACTGCCGCTGAAAACAATCTTTTCTTGTTCGATGTCCGATGAGTCGATGATAAACTGCGGCATCTATCGTACAATCATGACACTGCAGTGCGCATGGTGGTTCACCCTGTCGCTGACACTTCCAAGCATGTGTGCCATGACCTCACCGTAACCATGACTGCCGATAACGATAAGGTCAAACCCATTCTTCTTTGCGTAGCGTACGATGGTATCTCCGGGATTGCCGTATTCGAGCACATAATTCGAATTGAGGTCGTGTTCCTTCAATTGTTCTTTCGCTTCACGTATGATGTTGTTCCCCTTTTTTTTCAGTGTCTCGTAGGCTTCGGAACCGAGTTCCTCGATGCCGAACATGCCGAATGCGTTCATGGGATGCTGGATAACGGTTATAAGGGTAAGCTCTGATTTGTAACGTTTTGCAAGATCCGCGCTTACATCAATAGCCTTTCTTGCGTATATCGACCCGTCGGATGCAACAAGTATTTTCTTATACATAAAAGGATTTCACCTTATGAATTTATTATACAACACAAAAAGATTTATGCAAATAAATCGGCCGGGAATGTTTTTCAGGAGTACGCTTTGAGGATTTTTTCGATGATCTTTGTGGTCGATATACGGTTGATGATAGGAATACTCACAACACTGCCGTGGTATGATTCGACAAAATCTCCGCCCACGATATCCTTTGTGGCCCAGTCACCGCCTTTTACCAGTACATCCGGTTTCACTATTTTTATGATCTCCAGGGGCGTGGGCTCGTTGAAAAGGCAAACATAATCTACCGCTCTCAGGGACAGCAGGATCGATGCCCGGGAAATTTCATCGTTTATCGGCCTTTTGGTGCCCTTAATTACCCTGACCGAGGCATCGCTGTTGAGTCCGACGATAAGTATGTCCCCCATGGACTTTGCAGATTCGAGATACGAAGTATGTCCTGTATGCATGATATCAAAACACCCGTTTGTAAAAACGATCCTTTTCTTTTCATACTTCAAGCGTGTAACGAGATGCCGTAATCTTCTTTTGTCGGTTATATATCGGGAGGTGTCCATAGGCTACCGCAATGTATTTACCTTTATGTGTAACATTATTATGAATTTTCTATATACCATATTTAATTCTCTGTAAACATCTTTTAAGAAGATACTTGATTTTATTAAAGAAACAATTTAACATTTATTACAATTCAAACCCTGTTAAAATAGGCCTGACTTTACTGCGTACCTATGTTAAAAGGACTTTCGAATTTATTGTGTCTTCCCCGCCATACGGGGCTGGTTTACTAACGGCGTAAAAAAAAGAGGTGTAGCATGAATGATATGGATGGAGTAAAAAAGGCATTGAAGGCTTCTGGTATGAAATTAACGACACAGCGTATGGCCATTGTGCAGATACTTCAGCACAACACATCTCATCCTACAGCAATGGATATTTACAAAAAGTTGAAGATCAAACAGCCGACCGTATCGTTTACAACCGTGTATAATACCCTGGAGCTTTTAACACATATAGGGGAAATCAAGAAACTGACGCTTGATTTCGAGCGTGCACACTACGATCCCGATATGACCCGGCATCACCATGCTCTTTGCCTGAAATGCGGGACCATTTTCGATATTCAGCAGTCTTTGGACCTTCCCCTGGATAAGGCAGCATCCGTTGATTTTCCTCAGATAACGGGTTTTCATATCGATTTCTGGGGCTATTGCGGCAAATGCAAGGACTCGGCAAAAGACGTTTGATTATCTCCCGCCGTCGATCAGAGTAGCTTGACAATTTCCTCATTGAATAAGAAGCTTTCAGCCGACCCATGACAATACTATTTTTTATTATCTATAATATTTTGATTCTGACGGGCATTATCCTCATTACACCGTTTCTTCTGGTGATTAAACCTTCATACCTGAAATACGTTTCTGAACGGGTGGGGAAATTACCGCGCAGAAAAGCTGCGATATGGGTCCATGCTGCTTCTGTGGGCGAGGTCAAGGCGTCCATACCCCTTATAAAACACATTGCATCATTGGGACGCGAAGTCCATCTTACGACCGTGACACCCGCGGGCAGACGATACGCATCCACACTCACAATACAAGGCCTGAGTATTTCTTATGCCCCCGTTGATAATATCTTATCGACACTGTACGCGGTCCGAAGGCTCAACCCCAAAACGCTTATCATCATAGAAACTGAACTCTGGCCGAATATGATCCTCGCTGCCGCTGTAAACGGTGTGAATATCGCGAGTGTCAATGCAAGGCTCACGCAAAAGGCCTTCAATGCCTACCTGTATATACGTCCTGTGATGCAGTTTTTATTGAAGCGTTTCAAGCTTATCTGTGTACAGACCGCAGATGATGGAGACAGGTTTTCAAAGCTTGGGGCAGATCCTAAGTCCATACAAATTACCGGTAACATTAAATATGCAATCGGAGCGGCAGGAAAGCCGGCTTCTGCACTGAATCTTAAGAAGATATTTCCCAACAGACGTATTATTATTGCCGGCAGTACGCACCAGGGGGAAGAGCAGATCGTTATCAATTGTTTTTTATCACTGAAACAGACAGCCGGCAATCCGCTGCTTATACTTGCACCCAGGCACCTCAGCAGAGTAGGCGAGGTAGAAGTTTTAATCCAGAAATCCGGCCTCGATTATATGAAAAGATCAGCCATAGATGGGGATGCAACCGCGGATAGTGCCGATGTTCTGCTCCTTGATACGATTGGCGAACTTGCGGATATCTACAGCATAGGGGATGCAATATTCGTCGGTGGCAGCATGGTTCCGGTAGGCGGGCATAATCTCCTGGAAGTTACGATACATAAAAAACCGGTCATCTATGGACGGTATATTGATACGATAAAAGATTTCGTCTCTTTACTCAACGGCAATGGCGGGATTATGGTCCATGATGAACATGAATTATGCGAGGCAATCAAGGATCTGATAGAGCATACCGAAAAGACAGAAGCACTGGGGAAAAAGGCCTTTGAACTTATTGCGCAGAAAGTTGATATACTGAATAACATTATCAGCATAATGAAAAAAGCTGATGCACTGTGATTCTGCTCTATTTCACATGCACCCATATAGGGTTTGATGCTGCAAATCCACCGTCGTTTGTAAAGATTTCTACCCTATAAAAGCCAGATTTATCAGCAGGATAGTCATAATCCAGAGAAGAATTATTGGATGATGCACGAATATAGCCGTCTTTAAACAATAGTATCTTCTGAATGTCGGGCGCATTTTCAGGTGCCTGGGCATAGGGTTCATAAGCAGCCCGAATATGAAGGTTATCGCCTCTGTGCACTGTTATTACAGAGCCCATGGGTTTATCATTAATAGTAAACGACAGCATGGGTCCATTTGTCACATAAAACATACCCTTTTTGAAACCGTTTTCTATTGCGGATGGAGTAAATGATGTTGCATAAACATAATTTCTATATCTGCCTACTGCATACGGTGTGTGAGCATCGGAATCGGCTATACCGTAGAGATGCAAACCTGTTCTGTTCAGTTCATCCCACTTATCGAATGCTTTAACATTGACCGGGTCCATTGGTATCTTGTTTCCATTCAGGATCTCTATGCCATCGTACCCTTTAAAGTTCCAATCCCTCCATTGCCGCATTTCAAGATAGGGATGATTTACAAAGAACATGCCGCCCTGTGCATGGACATCATCTATCCAATGCTGGGGTGATAAAAACTCATATACCTTTTTATGAATAAACTGTGCATTGGCATGCCCCCATAATGGATTTGCTATCTCTTCTCCGGGGATACACAGAAAATCAGCACTCGACTGCGCCCTGCATGCGCCTGCCTGCGAAAACGTATTGTAGTCTGTCAGGCTGAGAATATCCAGTCCCTTGGCATGTGCTGCCTCTGTCATGTCCCGTACGGGGTAGTCCTCGGGATTAAAGCTGTAGACAGAGTGGTTGTGCATGTCCGCACTATACCAGCCCGGTCCGTTGCAAAATACGTGTGTCCATGGGCCTTCTATATAATTGCCATTGACGAGGATAGCAGGGTAGATATAGAAATCACCGCCCCTGAGAGCCTTTATTTTGAAGGCAAACGTGGAAGTACTGCCAGGATAGAGTGAATCAGATATCGATGTGTAGGGCTTACTTGTCATTATATCTTTCGGCGCAAACAAAACCAATCCGGTAACATGTTTCAGATTTCCGGATACATTTTTAACATAGACGGTATACAGAACAGACTTATTATTATCCGAGATCACCGTATACGATGATGCAGTTATGAGTAAGCCGCTTTGTACCGCAAGGAAATTCTTATACTGACTGTCCGCGACCTTTTCATAATTCATGCCTGTTACTGATCTTGTTGACAGTACTCTTGTAACGTTTAACGGCTGATCCGTCAGTTTAACTTCCATCATACTTGCTACCCAATTCCATTGATAAAAGAAATATGACGGAACAAGATCACCGGTATAATAAAATCCTATAACCTGATTTGCCCTGCCGAGCATTGCCAGGTAAGGTTTTTGCGGAGAAATGGCATCCCGCGGACCTGTCGAAATATCGCCGGTACCCGGCACATAAAACAATATTGAATGGGTGTTTGTCTTAATCCTGTCGCCAACCCATGCACGCAGGCCATTTTTGGAAGACGTTATCTGAGAATGTATCATGATGGTGCCGGCACCAAATACCCGGTACTCGGTGTCTACCTGAACAAACGGATGCTTCCTGGCATGTCCCGAGAAACTTACGGCAGTTATGTCGTTCCCGTCCGTAAATGTCCGATACCCGGTGTACTGTATTTGCTCAAAAGCAGGCTTTTCTTCCGTCATGGGGTTTTTCAATGCTACGTACGGTGCCGCTATGCTTGAGATGGTGTTTATCCATGCGCCATTGGAGAGATAGTTAATGTCTCCCTGTTTGTTTATCCCGGCATACAGTTTATCCCGGTGCAGTACAATGTCACGGCCGAGCACTTTTTGAGGCGATATCGTAAACCTGTATAATAATTTATGGCCGTATTCAGGCCAGATGAACCAGGCCTGTAATACTACGTATACCAAAACAAGGGCAACAAAAATATATTTTACTATTTTACGCATCTTTGGATTAATGTAGCGAGCGTTCCCGTTGTATATCGAGTTGCTTGAGCTGTTGTATTTTATTGAACAACACTGCATTTTCTGATTTGGTATCGTTCAGCACCTTTAATACCCTGTACCAGTTCTGGGCATCCTGATATCTGCTGTCATTCGGATATATGGTCATAAACCTCTTGAATTCACCCATTGCCTGTGCATAGTTAATATTCGGGTTGTCATAGTAAACAAGGGTATAAGCTATTGCAAACTGTGCATCCGCAGCTATTTCGGAATCGGGATACTTTTGCAGGAGTGTTTTATAAGCGGCAATGGCATGTTCATATTTACCGGCTTTAAAGAGATTATCCGCATTGTAAAGCTCCGCCTCGTGGGGTGTCATGGCAGTGGCACATGCCTGGAGCAGCACCACGAACAGGAGAACCGCAATAACGCTGAATTTTCTTTTCATACCTTTACCCTTTTATCTATCACATAATTACTTTTCTGGAACGTCTTGGCATAGTCTTTCAGCTCTGCTGCAATTTCAGAAACCTCCATCGGATCGGTCAACCTTCGCCGCTCATTCGTTACGACGGCTATCGAGAATGTAATTATCGGAAACTTTATTTCAACCCCCTGCCTGTTTTTGCCGATGATATAACCGTTTTCACGATCTCTCGGATCGTAAAAATCGGGCATGCGGGCGTCAAATTGTTTTATAATTTCATTGCCGATCTCATGTATCCTTTCGGGTATCGTTATGACCACAAAATCATCGCCGCCGATATGCCCTACGAAATCTCCCGGTCCCCCTTTCGCTCGGACAGCCTGCTCGATTATCTTTGCCGTTTCTTTTAAGACTATATTCCCGCGCGCATAGCCATATTGATCGTTAAATGCCTTAAAATTGTCGATGTCCAGCAAAAAAAATGCGAATATTTCCCCGGAATCAAGCCGCTTTTTCAGTATGTTTTCAATGGCGAGCCCGCCTGCGAGATGTGTTAGGGGACTGGCATCGAGATACATGCCTTCAAGCACTTTCAGCCTTTTACCCATGGAAACAAACGCCTTTGAAAGACTCCCTATCTCATCGGAGGTTCTTATTTTTGGTTCATAGTCGAAATCGCCTTCTGCTATATGCTCGGTGACAACGATGAGCTTATGGATGGACGATGTGATGTGGTATGTCACCAATGAGCCGATGAGTACACCTACCGTTATACTGATAATCCAGAGAATGATGGTACGTAAGAGCACACTCGGCCCGATGACACTGATGAGCCCCATCTTCAGTTCCTCATAATTTTTGGCATTTGCAGACATTTTTCCGAGCGAGGATGCAATTTTGTCAACCAGCCTTTTCAATTCGACATTCGAAATTAAGTATGCCTTCTTCATTTTGCCTGTTTTTACCAGATCTGTCTCCCGGGTAACTATCTCTTCATATTCTTTATAGAGCCTGTCTATCGTGCTCACTTCCTGGAGTTCCTGAACCTCTTCTATCATCAATCCTTTGCTATTCCTTAAATCTTTCAGGACATTCAGCCATTGATGGAATTCCTTTCCCCGCTTCCAGAAGAGATCAATCATGTCATTGCTCCTCAGAATGAGGTACCTTTTTTCATAATTGTTCTGGTCCATAAGAGCATCATGCATCCTGTTTGTTGCCTTCTGTATGGTTATATCGATTGTCACGATACTGTTGTTGAGTTTTCTGAACTGCCGGAAACTGACCTCGGCATAAATGAAAAGGAATATCGAGGTTATAATCAGAATAGCATAACCGATAAGCATCTTCTGCGTTAAGTTGAGCCGCATGAATATATTCATAGGGGAGACTTTTTTTGCCCATGAATACATACGGTGTACATAGTTCAGTAAAGATTGCAGTAACATTTATTCCAAATAACAAAACCTTTGATTCTTGTCAAAATATCAGCAATTTATTGTTTTTTGTGTTATTTTGTCACTATTGACTATAGAGATCATACTATTAATTTATAGAGTAGACATCCTGACATGTTATGCCTGTGATGAAGTTGGTCATGGCATCCTATCGCAATAGAGAAAAATAACTATGATAGCGGTGTTGTCTTGACATTACATGAACAGATTGATAAGAAAATGTTATTTAATATGGAGTTAAAATGCCTTATAAAAAGAAAAAAAGAAGCAAGGACAATAAAATGACAAATAGTAACGATGAACAAAAGGACAAAGAACAGGTGAATCAGGAAACTGCCGGAGAAAATAAAGTTCCGGGAAATGACGTTTCAAATTCGGAGCAAAATGCAGCACCTGAAAGATCTGCAAGCGAATCGGAACCAGGCAGGGAAGAGCAGGAAGGTTTACAGGGGGAGGAGGGAGCTATTGCCGTTACGGGACAGGAAGAACCGGCATCGGCTGAATTGAATGATTTGAAAAATCAAATTCAGAATCTGAGTAAGGAATCTGCCGGCTATAAAGATAAGTGGTTAAGGGCTGAAGCAGATATGGAAAATTATAAGAAGAGGGTCCATAAAGAAAAGCTCGATCAGTTGAAATTCGGTTATGAAACTATCATACGCGAGATACTGCCCGTCATAGATAACCTTGAGCGTGCCATCGAATATTCTAAGAAGCATGCTCAGAAGGATAGTCTCTACGAGGGCGTAGAACTGACCTTGAAACTTTTGAAAAAGGTCATTGAGGGGTTTGGTGTCAATACGATGAACACCGTCGGTCAGGTGTTCGATCCGAATTTCCATGAGGGCCTCGGTGTGGAAGAAGGCAAGGATTACGAAGATAATGTCATCGTGAAGGAAGTCGAGAAAGGTTACCTTTACAATGACCGCCTGATACGGCCTGCAAAGGTTATCGTGGGTAAAAAGGCAGCGCCGGACAAGGCCGGTGAACAACCGGAACTGGAGAAAGAACAGAATGCATAAGGTTTCATTTTAGGGGGGATCCATGGGAAGGACAATAGGTATCGATCTCGGAACTTCATATTCCTGCGTTGCTTATATGGAGGGTGATACACCTGTGGTTATTCCGAATGCAGAAGGCGGAAGAACGACCCCGTCCATGGTAGCGGTCAACGACAAGGGAACGCTCCTTATCGGCAATCTTGCAAAAAGGCAGGCAGTGACGAATGCCGAAAACACTGTTTTTGCCGTAAAAAGGCTCATCGGCAGAAAGTATAATGCCCCGGAAGTCGAGCAAACGAAGAAAATAGTATCGTATAAGATTATCCAGGCGGACAATGATGATGCCTGGGTCGAGATCAGCGGGAAAAAAATGAGTCCGTCGGAAATATCCGCATATATCCTGTCGAGGATGAAGGAGTATGCAGAGGATTTTCTCGGAGAAAAGATAGAGGATGCAGTCATTACCGTTCCGGCATATTTCAACGAC
>JAMDCL010000013.1:0-7514 GCA_023489065.1 Deltaproteobacteria bacterium
ATGAACGATATCATCCGCCCCATAAAGCTCAATCCCGCGATCCACCTGATATCTATAAGTTTCCTTATAGGAACGAGCTTTTAGTCCTCTGAATGTTTATATGCTATTACCCGGTATGGTTTCCTTATCGGATTTTCGAAGAATACCTGTATTTGACGCGGGATTATCGCTCATTGCATAAACTTCCTTATTATTCAAACGCATTATTCGGGTTAACTCGGGAAACGCAATAGAGAAGTTTCTTTGTTCCTGCGATCCATGCGATATCGATACGCATCCTTCCGGGTTTCATTCGAAAATCACGTACTGCTGTGTCTTTTCGAGCCGTTTACCTTTTACTCCGAGGTCTTCGAGGCTTTTTATCTTCCCTGACCTGCGCGTTTTGAGAATGGTCTTGACGCTTTCGGGTCCCAGACCCGGGACCCTGAGCAATGCTTCTTTATCAGCCTTATTGATTATGACAGGATAGAATTCCGGATGCCTTCGCGCCCATTCATCTTTCGGGTCTTTGTCCAGATTTAAATTGCCATTGCTGTCCAGAAAAATATCGTCACTCTTAAATCCATATTTACGGAGGAGAAAATCCACCTGATACAGGCGGTGTTCGCGTATCAGCACGTCATCCGGATTCAGCAGGAACGACTTCTCCCCGGGTATGTCCCTGGAACCAAGGCCCTTTTGATAGGCAGAAAAGTATACCCTGTGGAAGTTCAGCCGGTCGTATAAGCCGAACATGTAATCGATGATTTCCGAGTCTTTCTCGTCCGCTGCGCCGACCACGAACTGCGTGGTGCACTTCACCCTCGAATACCTGCCTTCTTTCGCGGTAAGCCTGCTCATGAGCTTTATGGGGCGGATGATATCGTTCATATAATGTTTTTTTCCGGAAAGTAGTTCGAGGTGCCTGCTGCCGGTGGTCTCGATATTCAAAGATACGGCACTTGCAAGGGAAACGGAGTCTTCGACAGCGGCATCCGAAGCACCCGGAATAATCTTAAGGTGTATATATCCCTTGAAGTGGTATTTGTATCTCAGGATACGTGCTACGGCATTGATCCTGTCCATGGTATAGTCCGGGTTGTTTATAACGCCGGAACTCAGGAATAAGCCGAATACCTGCTGCTGCCTGACATAGTCCATGAATATATTCGCCGTTTCTTCCGGGCTGAGGGTAAAGCGCCTGATGTTGGTATCCGATCGTAGGGGACAGTATTTGCAGTCGTTGGAACAGGCATTCGAGAGCAGGGTTTTTAAGAGGATGGAATATCCGCCGTTCGGGAGTGTTACCGGATAGAGCCATTTCCCTTCACCCCCTCGTTCCCTGTGCTCGTCTTTCGTTGTCCCGCACGCGCATGCGAGATCGTACTGCGCATCCCCTGAAAGAAGTCTCAGTTTTTCTATCGTGTCCATGCAAGTTCCTCTGACGGTATTTTATATCCCTGCGGACAGAAATTGCAAGCTGCAGATCGAAATAAATATCTTACTACCTAATCAATACAATATTGCACTTATTATTGCTCCATTTCAATAGGAGTGACTTGCAAGAGATGCACTAAAATCTTAGTTTCAAAAAGATGTCGAGGGCCGAGAAGAAGAGCATAATGCCGCTGACGCCGATGTTGGTTTCATAGAATGCCTTTTCCACTTTCGAGAAGTCATCGGGACTGATGAGGTTGTGCTCGTACACAAGCAGGATGACCACGAATACTATGCCGGTGAAGTACAGGACATGCATAGGGTAAAGAACCCCGAACAGGATTAAAGCGGCAACCATGAGTATATGCATGAGCCGCGACAGGAAAATGGCCCTTTTCACGCCGAATATGACCGGTATGGAAAACAGGTGCTCTTTCCTATCGAAATCCAGGTCCATCAATGAATACAGTATGTCAAAGCCTCCAACCCAGAGAATGACAGCGCCGCTCAACAGGATGATGCTGAAGGGCAGGTCCCCTCTGATTGCGATCCATGCACCTGCCGGTGCCATGGCGTCCACGAACCCGAGTACGAAATGGCTGAGCCAGGTAAATCGCTTGAGGTAGGAATACAGGAAGATAACGAGCAGGGCAGGGAAGCTCAGGATGAAACTCAGACTGTTCAGCATATATGCGGAGAACACGAATACGATGCAGGAGATGAGCAGCATGACCACGGCAGACCTGACGGAAACAAGCCCTTTGGGTATTGCCCTGTTCTTTGTCCTCGGATTGCGCGCGTCTACCTTTGCATCCACGATCCTGTTCCAGAGCATGGCAACGGTCCGTGCAAAGGTCAGGGCTATCAGAATCCAGAACATCTGATACAGCGTGGGAATGACATTGGCAGCGAGCATCATGGCTATGATTGCAAAGGGAATTGCAAACAGCGTATGCTCGAACTTGATCATCTCAAGCAATGTTTTTGTTTTATTGATAAGACGAAACGACATAAATGCAATATTTACCGATTAACTCTAAAAATGCAATATATTTTCTCTCTCCCGGCCTGTTTTTTTGTAGTAAATCACGTAAAATATAACGGTTTACGGCTGCCGCCGAAGAATGTGCCGGCCTTTACTGGGATAAACTTATGTTTTATGTCGATCAAGAATAGAATTTCACATAACGCTCAACAATTCCGAATAAGAAGAGATAATAAAAAAATGTAGAAGTTGCAAACATATTAAACAGAGAGCCAAAAAAATATGCGCCTATTCCTGCTGTAAGTCCTGCAAGTAAAAAAGTTGCTTCCTGTTTCTGTTGAATGAGTTTTCGCACCCGCAAAAGGAGTTTGATGAATGCACCATATATAAGCAACATATAGAGAATTCCTATAATACCAGTATCTATATATTCGCCTAAAAATGAAATAGATTCAAAGGAAGTTTTAACTGGTTGATTACCATAGTATTGTGCTAAAGTAGAGCCTGCTCTGAATCCATGCCCAATAATCAGAGGGGTGTAATGTTTTGTTTCTATATCATGTTTTATGATAGCAAAAGACGCTTTTAATTTGTAGATACGGTCAGAACTTAGGGTGTTTATTTCTTGTAAACTGATAGTATGATTTGTTAGCACATTTTTAAGAATAATGAATCTTGGATCATGTTTTGCAAACACGGAAAGTAATATAGAAAACAAAACAAGTATAATTATGCCACTAGCTATGAAAACAATGGGTTTAATTTTAATTTTATGATGTAAAGCAACAAAGAGAAATACGATACCCCAAAAAACGTCTAGCCATGCTGTTCGTTCAAACGTCAGTACTGTAGCTCCAAACATAAAAAAGAAGGCAGCGATGAATAATATTTTTTTTGTAGAATCTTTTGTCGAAAGCAGTAAGGCAATCGATACGCATATTGATAAAGAAACTATGTTGCCTAGTTCAAATCCACTTCCCCATAATCCACTGGCATGCTCCGGTCTTAGCAAAAAATATTTTATATATGCAACAGCAGAAAACAGAATACCACCTATGACAATAATATATGCATATTTTTTCAATAGATTGTCTTCTGTGGTAGTATAAAGGAGTGCCGGAAAATAAATGATCGCAAAAAACGCCCTTAGTACAGCTTGCGTGGCATATTGAGAGTGAATTTCAAATAACATTGTAGGTACGAGCATACCAACAAAGAATAACAAGACAGGGATAGTTAAAAATCCTTTCAGTTGATATATTCGAATAAGCCTCAATCGTAAAATAAAAATGAACAAAATGAATACAAGCACTGCTTCATATAAAGAAATAGATAAATAAATTGTACCTATAAAAGCAAGAAATAAATATTTGATTTCGGGTTTTTTCATATATTACCGTGCGTACCTTTTTACTACATCGATGACCGTTTGCGCAACATAGTAGGCATCGTCATCACTTAACTGTGAATAAAGCGGCAGGCTTACGTCGGAGGTGTAGATGTGGTAGGTATTCGGCAGTATGTTGTACGTATACTTGTATTTTTTAGAATAATACGGATGAATATGCAGGGGTATATAAGGAACCGAAGCTTCAACCCCCCTCTGCTTCAACTCATGGATAAATTCATCCCGGTTGAGCAGGATAGAATCTTTCATGATTCTTATGGTGTACGACTGCCATGTATGCGATGTGTCTGATGCCGCAAACACGGGAAGCAATACCCGGTCCTGGAATGGCTGCAGAAGGCTATCGTAAATTCCAGCCCTCTGCCTGCGCAGCTCCGTAGAGTGACCTGTTTTTTTCAGGTAAACCGAGAATAAGGCACATTGTATGCCGGTCATCATGCAATCAAACCCGGGACTTGTAATCTCATAATACCAGTTACTGTGGGGGATAGGTTCGTTGCTGTTTTTTGATACCTTTATGCCGTGCTCCCTGAGGCTTTTAATCGACGACTGGGTCTTTTCCATATCTGTCGCTATTATGGCGCCTTTTGTGAACGGATCATTATTCGCGAATATGGTTATCTGCGGATAGGTGCCCGGGGCTTTATGCCTGTATTCATGGAGTGGATTGTAATGGGTATAGTGTATGACATACACACCATTTGCAGCGGCAAGCTCGAGTATGGGTTTTACGTCTGCGGCAAAGCCTGCAGTATCGCATACGACGATAGCCTTTGTTTTATGACCGATTCCTGCGGTCACCGATTCCGTGGAAAGGGTAAGACTCTGCCGGTCTATGTCCGCAAATACCGCCGAGGCCCCCGAATGTTCCACAGCCTCCCCGATGTCCGGGCCGGCATACGAGGGCATGATGACCTCGTCACTTTCCTGGATACCGAGAGATCGAAGGGATAATAAGAATGCCTGCAAGGCCGTATTCACGGCAATGGTATAGGGAAAATTTATCATCCCGGCAAAGTTTTGCTCGCACCCTCGTATGAGTTTGGAGGTATCCTTATCCGAATCCCTGATGATACCAGCCGCCTGCTGTATATCTTCGTCTGTTATGTCCGAGCGTGTAAAAGGTATGTATCGAAGGGCCTCGTTACTCATGCAGTCATTGCAGACTTTTACCCGTTATCCGGGTATACGCCTCGAGGTACTTCTCCCGAGTTTTATTGACGATGTCATCCGGCAGTAACGGTGTCGGCGGTTTCTTGTTCCAGTTTATCGACTCGAGCCAATCCCTCAGGAACTGTTTGTCGAAGCTCTTTTGCGGTCCGCCGGGTTTATATTCGTCCATTGACCAGAACCGCGAAGAGTCGGGTGTCAGCATCTCATCTATGATAATGAGCTCGTCCTTGTCTGTTAAACCGAATTCGAATTTCGTATCCGAAATGATGATACCTTTTGTATACGCATACGCATAGGCCTTTTGGTATATGGCAATGGTCTTCTCGATGATGGCTGAAGCGTATTTTTTACCGACAATTTCTTCAAACCGTTTCTGATCGACATTTTCATCATGACCTGCAGCAGCCTTGGTCGAGGGCGTAAAAACAGGCTCGGGCAATTTGTCCGATTCCACAAGGCCCGGCTTTATGCCGATGCCGCATATCTTCCCCGTTTCTTTGTATTCTTTCCAGCCTGAGTTCTGATGGATACTCCTTTACATCGGCAGTGATAACATGGTTCTTGATAATATCTTGTGTATAGTTAAACCAGAACAGGGAAAGCCCGTTCAGGATCCTTCCCTTGTCCGGAATACCGTTCGGCATAATATAATCGAAAGCGGATATCCGGTCTGTCGCTATGATGAGCAGCTTGTCTCCCAGATCGTATATGTCCCTGACCTTGCCTCTTCCCTTTAAGGTTAATCCTTTGAGGTCCGTTTTTAATACAACATCGCCTGCCATTGTCCTTTCTCCTCTCTAAAATGTTTTACCCCGCCGGAAAACCCGGCACGTATTCCGGGATACCATACGGTTACGTAATTATGCGGAGGGCGGACTTTTGTGTCCTGTCCTTTCCAGCGGGGTGTGGTAAGATTATAAGCTTTTCCTGCGCAGGTCAAATAAAATAACAATGTTTGAGTTTCCGTGAAGGTTGACTTTTGACGGTACGATAGTGTATAAATTTATTAATATAAACCATGGACACTATTGTTGACACTGCGACTTCCCTGCTTGGCGGATTGATCAATCTGCTCTCGTATCTTTTCTCTACGGATCCTTACAGTACCATAATAAAGGTTGCCGGTGCTGCTCTCGCCTTTTATGTCCTGGTCATGATCGCCAAAAAATTACTGTTTGCCGGCGGCGGGAAAGGAACGAATTTCTCAAGCTCTGCGCGCAATGCACTCAAGCGCGGCGATTATGTAGGGGCAGGGGACTTCTATCAGTATGACGGAAAGCTTTCGAAGGCATATGACCTCTATATTAAGGGCGGTGCAAAGAAAAAGGCGTCGGAGGTTGCAGTACGTATGAACAATATCGAAACCGCGATTAATCTCCTCCTCGAATCCGGAGATTCCGGTGCTGCGGCACGGCTTGCAAAAACAAACGGCAGCTTCAAGCGGGCAGGGGATATCTATAAATCCATAAAAAGCTACACGGAAGCTGCCTCTGCATACGAGCAGGCAAAAGACTACGCACAGGCCGCACAGATGTATGAGGATGCTGAAATGTTTTTGCCGGCAGGTGAGTTATATTTGAACTCGGGTAATATAAAGAAGGCCGCGCAGTGTTATCTGGGTGCTTTTAACAGCGATTATGCAACGGACAAAATGGAGATGGATCAGGAATATACTGTGAGAATGACGGACCTCGCCAAAAAAACGGGCACATTATTGACGAAGGTCGGGATGCATGAACGGGCTGCAAAGGTGTACGCCGCAATGAAACTTTACGAATCAGCAGCACAGGCGTCAAAAGCAGCAGGAAAATTCCTCGAGGCCGGGGAGTATTTTGCAAGGGCAAACAGACCGGTGGATGCAGCCCAGCTTTTTGAAAAAGCCGGTGATCCCGTCAGGGCGAATACCGTGAGGGCAGAATATTACCGGGGCACGGGTGAGATTGAAAAGGCGGCGCAGTGCTACGAAACGATAGAAGAATTCATGAATGCGGCCGAACTTTATTCCGGCTCGGGTAATTATCCCAAAGCGGGGGAGATGTACGAAAAGGCGGGTGCATATGAGCTTGCGGCACAGATGTATGAAAATGCAAACAGCGCGCAAAAGGCCGCGGAACTCTATGGGAGGGCAGGGAACCTTGAGAAAGCCAAGTATCTGTACAAGCATATAGGGGACGAGAAGAATCTCATCGGCACACTCATCAGGGAGAAAAAATACATCGAGGCTGCGGAACAGTATATAAAATTCGGCGACAGAGACAGTGCCATACAATCGCTCCAGATGGTGCGGGCTTCCGATGCGTCCGGTTACTACCGCGCGTGCGTAATGCTCGGCGACATCTTTATCGATAAGGGGATGTTCGTTCAGGCCATGGAAAAATATAAAAAGGCCATTGGGAACAAATCCCTGGACATGGCAACCGTGGATGCATACTACGGTATCGCCGTGGCATTCGAGAAGACCGGTAAGACTGCAAAGTCGCTCATGATATACGATAAGATCCTTGCAGAGGATTATAATTACAAGGACGTTAT
>JAMDCL010000013.1:7524-10106 GCA_023489065.1 Deltaproteobacteria bacterium
AGCATCGTCAAAGAGATAGGGCGAGGCAATATGGGCAAGGTGTATGAGGCATACGATAACGTCCTTGAACGGAAAGTAGCATATAAAATACCGAGCCTGGATCTGTCCCACCATCCGGAGTTGGTGAATGATTTTTTACGGGAGGCAAAATCAGCGGCATCCCTGAATCACCCGAACATCGTTATTGTTTATGACGCAGGCAATCAGAGCGGCGATTATTATATAGCCATGGAATTGATCCACGGCAAAACCCTCAAGGATGTGCTCCATGAAAAGACCAGGCTCTCGACACAGGAGTCTATGAAAATATCGGAGCAGCTTGTGCGGGCGCTGGTATATGCACATGCCGGCAATCTTATTCACCGGGATATAAAACCCGGGAACATCATGATAACGGATGACGGCACGGTCAAACTGATGGATTTCGGGCTTGCCAAGATCATTCACGATACCGCACAGTACGCTACCAAGATCATCGGAACGCCATATTATATGTCGCCGGAGCAGATCAAGGGTGAAAAGATAAGTTTTGAGACGGATATCTATGCATTCGGTGTGGTGTTGTACGAAATGCTGACCGGCGCACCGCCGTTTCAGAAAGGGGATATTTATTATCATCATTTGCATACACAACCGCCTCCCCCAAAAGATGCCGTACCGGAAATACCGGACAAACTGAGCAGTATTGTGTTGAGGTGCTTGCAGAAAGAGCCTGAACGGCGTTTCCCGAGCACGTCGGAACTGCTGTCCGCTCTCCTTTCGTCGCGCGCATAGCGTCCACCGCGGTTCTTCAATTCTTTATTGCCATACGGCCTGTTTTATATTAAACATAGTCTCATGGTACTGAGACTTATCGATATTACCGATGAAAGACTTATAAAAATAGGTTTTCCCGAAAAAAAGCGTGATGCTGTATTTATTGAACTTATCGGCCTGATTACCGCTGTACATCCCTTCGAGGATAGTCCGGCATTGTTCAAGCGGTTCGTAGAGCGGGAAGATGTCATGTCAACAGCAATCGGCTCTGCTATAGCGATTCCCCATATTATATCCGGGGAAATCGAAGCCCCGTTACTCGCAATCGGCTCCATCCGAACCCGTAAAACTGATATTCATGTTTGTCGGTCCTTCGCAGAAACGGGAGCCGTATCTTGAGTCACTGGTGCGAGTATCAAAATTGCTGAAAGTGGAACAGAACAGAACCATGCTGATCAATGCCGGTACACCTTCACAGGTATTGTCCATAATAAAAGAGCTGGACTGATCATGCCGGAACTGCCTGAAGTTGAAGTGCGGCGAAGGACAATAGAAAAATCGTTTAAAACGAGTGTCCTGGTATCGATCGATATATACAAAAAGGGTATCGTAAAACACGGAGATGCCCGCGTTCAGAAGCGTAGTATAGGTGAAACCCTGCGTTTCGTTGACAGAAGGGGAAAGTATCTGATCTTCGTGTTCCCGGATGCTTTGGAGATGACACTCCATTTCGGTCTTTTCGGCGAGATGGCTATAGCCGGAGCGCAGGAGCAATTCCCGTCGGTATGTGCACGCTTTGTTTTCGATAATAACCGGGCGCTGTTCCTTTTGAAATGGGCGGGTATCTGGTTCGGCAGAGGTGTGGAATCCCTTAAAAAGCTCGGGCCTGATCCAATTGCCGAACCCGCTGAATTTACGCTCGGGTATCTTGAAAGCTCCCTGTCGAAAAAGAAAACAAAGGTAAAACAATTCCTCATGGATCAGGCAATCATAGCAGGTATCGGCGCTGTTTATGCGGATGAAATACTTTTCAAATCCGGTCTGCTTCCTACGAGAACGGCAAACGATCTCAGCAAAGATGAGACTTCGAATCTTTACCATGCAACAATCAAGACGTTAAAAACTGCCATAGAAAAAACCGGTGCAAGCGGGGACGAAAGCAGGTCTTTCCTGACGCTCGAAGGCAGGGAAACCTGTCCGGTGTGCGGCACAGTGATTGTCAATACAAAGCTTGCAGGCAGAAGAACGCTCTACTGCCCCTCCTGCCAGCATTGATCAAATAACGTCCTTGACTCTGACAGCTGGTTCAAAAGAAACCAGCCATCATTTGTCAAAATGAAACAGGCTGTTGAAAAACTCGAATTACTGTCATTGCGAACGCGGGCACACAGCGGAGATGGGTCGAGCAATCCCGGTTTTTATAAACCCGAAAAATGCAATAAGGAGGTTTACTTATTCGTTCAATCCCGCGAACCACCTGTTATCCATACGTTTCCTTAGGCATTTTTTAAAAGCCTGGAAAGATTTGCCCCTGTTTCTGCCTTCTATGTTCTGAAGGTTACTGGTTTAATTCAAAACACTCGCAGGTACGACCGGTAGCACGATGCTCGAGGGATGCGATGCATCGTTATAAATCGTGGTCACATTGCCGTTGGCGCTAGCCTGGTCAGGTTTTGACCACACACCTTCCACCTGGTTGCTGGAACTGATGGCGATTTGGAGCTTGTGCCCGGGACGGATCAATGCCGCAGCCGGGAACACTTCCACACGTACCAGCACCGGCTGATTCGGTACCAGCGGCTGTTTGGATGCATGGTAAAGATTCG
>JAMDCL010000077.1:0-3924 GCA_023489065.1 Deltaproteobacteria bacterium
ACGGATAACGCCGCCGGGATTGTTGGTCGCCACCTCTTCGGCAATGGCCTTACATACCCCGGGATCTGCCGTTATTACCGCGGTTTCTGTTTTATCAGTAACGCTCATGGCTGTCATAAACATCCTTTCTGCTTATAGTATTTCATGTGTTTTTCTTATTACTATGTTATACCTTCACCGCATCGATCGTCAAGCCGCGGTTAACCGCTGTTTTTGTCATCTCCGGAAGGAATCCGGGGAAGTAAGCGTGGTCAAATCTTTCATTTTGACAAATAAAAATGCTGTATAGAGAAGCAATCATAAAAGAGTTAGGGTGCTATTTTAACATGGCTCATGAAATGCTCATGTCCAAGTCAGGCAAAGACAAGAGGCACATTGCGATGGAATTAGCGTAAAGATATACAAACGAGAATCAGATGATGGAATAGGGGAGATACTTGATGAACTGTCAAAACAAATGATTTGTCCCCCGGGCAGAGGTATCGAATGACAAACATAAAAATAGATAGAATCATCCGGTCGAAAAGAAGGACCGTATCCCTCGAGATTACGCGTGATGCACGGCTTGTCGTGCGGGCTCCCGAGGCAGTTCCCTGGAAGTATATCGAAGAGTTTGTACTCAGGAAACAATCGTGGATAACGGACAAGCAGAGATTTGTCCGGGAGCGGTATAATCACGTCCGTCCAAAAGCATTCATCGATGGGGAAGCGTTTTTATATCTGGGGGATGCTTACTCCCTTTCCATTACAGAAGATGGTGAGCAGCTTCTTTTGCTTGATCGGGAATTCCATCTTCCGAGAGCCTTTCGCCCCGGTGCCAGGACGGTGTTTATAAACTGGTATAAGCAACAGGCGTATCTGAAGATCAAAGAACGGGTCGACTGGTATGCCGGTTTGTTTGGCCTGACGTACAATAAATTCAGTATTACCCATGCCCAGCGGCTTTGGGGGTCTTGCAGCGCTCGCAACAATCTGCATTTTTCCTGGCGACTTGTTATGGCCCCTTTGCATGTTGTCGACTATGTTGTTATTCACGAGTTAGCGCACCTTAAAGAAAAGAACCATTCAAAAAGGTTCTGGGACAAGGTCGGCACTATGCTTCCTGATTACAAGAAAAGCTTAACATGGCTCAAGGAGAATGAGCATCTACTCATAATTTGAAGTGCTGCCGGACCCGGGCGATCGACCAGGGCTGGCAACCGACACAACCGATTATTATCTTATAAAAGACTGTGCCGGTGTGCATAGTTAAGCTTTTCAAAAAGGAGGATTACAATGGAGACGAGAACATTGGGTAAATCGGGACTGGCGGTTTCGGCAATGGGGCTTGGATGTATGGGTATGTCCGATTTTTACGGCGTCCGGGACGATCGGGAATCAACGGCAACGATACAGAGGGCAGTAGAACTCGGAATCAATTTTTTCGATACAGCGGATATGTACGGTGTCGGTGACAACGAAGAGCTTGTGGGCAAGGCATTGAAGCCATACCGGAACAAGGTGATCATCGCAACGAAGTTTGGAAATGTGCGCGGCAAAGACGGAGCCATGCTCGGTATAAACGGCAGACCGGAATACGTGCGCCAGGCATGCGAGGCCAGTCTGAAACGGCTCGGTATCGAAACAATAGATCTTTACTACCAGCACAGGGTCGATCCACAGACACCCATAGAAGAAACAGTTGGTGCAATGGCAAGGCTGGTTGAACAAGGTAAGGTGCGGTTCCTCGGTTTATCCGAGGCCTCGGTACAGACGATCCGGCGTGCAAACGCAGTACATCCCATCAGTGCACTTCAAACCGAGTATTCGTTCTGGACCCGCGATGTAGAAACGGAGGTCCTGCCCGTTTGCCGCGAACTCGGCATAGGGTTCGTCGCATACAGTCCTTTGGGCAGGGGCTTTCTGACCGGCACCATACAAAGCACCGACGCCCTGTCTCCGAATGATTACCGGCGTAAAACACCCCGTTTTCAGGAAGAGAATATAAAGAAAAATATGCAAATTTTGAACCGTGTCCGGGAAATTGCAACAGAAAAAAAGTGTACACCGGTTCAGCTTGCCCTTGCCTGGGTCATGGCCATGGGTAAGGACATTGTGCCCATACCGGGTACGAAGCACGTCAAGTATCTGGAAGAAAACATGGCCGCATTGGATATCACCCTTACCAAACAGGATCTTGACCGCATAAATGCCTTGCTTCCTCCCGGTATTGCAGCCGGTATGCGCTATCCCGAGGCCATGATGAAAGCGGTGAATAAATAAATCATCAACGCACAGAGTCCGGTATGAGTGATGAACCAAAAATCGTTAAAAGATAGTGTTTGACGGATGATACGGTCCGTATTAAAATAAAAATCAAAACAACAAAATCAAAAAAGGGGGCGCTATGCTTAAAGGGTTTAAAGAATTTATCATGCGGGGTAATGTCGTAGATCTGGCTGTGGCTGTGATTATTGGTGCTGCATTCGGCCAAATTGTACATTCTTTGGTTGTCGACGTTATCACACCGATCCTTGGTGTATTCGGCGGTGCTCCGGATTTTTCTTCTATTAAATTGGGTCCCGTTGGTATCGGTCAATTTACCAATGCAGTCGTCAATTTCCTTATTGTTGCGGCAGTCATCTACTTCCTGGTGGTTGTACCAATAAATACGGCAAAAAAACGGTTGATAAAACAAGAGAAAGCAGCCCCGGCACCGGTGCCCGAGCCTTCGGAAGAAGTGAAGCTTTTGAGAGGAATCTTAGAACAGCTCAAGAGTAACCCTCGTTAGAAAGCCGGCCAAAGGCGGACACGCCCCGGGCGCAAGATCGCTGGCTGAAATCGGACATGCAGGCACGCGTGGGTGCCCCCGGACCCTCTTATAAGAGAGAAAATGCAGAAGTACTTATTCGACAGGGAGGTCGTGACGGACAAAATCGTAGAAATGACGGAACTGGGCGAGGAGGGTGATGGTACGCCGCATAAGCTGTGGATATTCTTTCAAGGAGCGGCCGACGTTACGGAAAAACAACCTCCGCACGTGAGGGTCTGACGAGAAGATGAAATACTTCAACATGGTCCCCATCATGGCAAACTGTTTCAAATCCGACTTCTTATTGACATACAGCGGGCTTCTGTACTCAACCCGTTCAAGCCATTTTTTGAGTCTTTGGTCGAACCGCTTTGGTTCGTAGATCTTCTGGAATAAACGCCAGTAGTGCTGCCGCAGCACTTGTCTGCTCATCTGCTTGGGAACAATATTGGTAGACAATTGCCACTCCCCGGAGAAATCGTTACCGACAAGCCTTCCCTCCTGCTTGAGCCGGTCAAAGAGCCGTGTGTTCTTCGGGGCATTTAAAAGGCTTATGCAGGCTATCGGAGAAGACGTGTCTTCGATAAACCGGTAGAGCTCATCGAAGACAGAGATATCGTCGTGGTCGAAGCCTACGACAAGCCCAAGAAAGGGTACAATGCCATAGCGCGATATCCTCATGATGCGCTCTCTTAAGTCATGGCTGAGGTTCTGGTGTTTGTGGATTTCTTCAAGGCTTTCTTTCCGCACGGTCTCCACTCCGAGGAACAGTACCGAAAACCGCGCATCCGCAAACATCTTCAGCAATGCTTCGTCATCCGCGACATGGACAGTGATCTGCGTGGAAAAGGTGAGCGGACGCGCTTGCCTGGTGTTCCATTGAATAAGCCCGCCTAATAATTCCCTGGTAAACGATTTATTGCCGAGGAAGTTGTCGTCGGAAAAAAACACGGAGTGTGACCCTATGCCATGGGCGGCCTTTACTTCCCCGAGTATCTGGGCGACCGATTTTGTCCTGTAGTCCCTTCCCAGATATTGGACGACATCGCAAAAATCACAATTATGCGGGCATCCCCGGCTTGTTTGTACCGTAATATTAACATAATCTTTTGCATGAATCAGCGACCAGTCCG
>JAMDCL010000077.1:3934-9998 GCA_023489065.1 Deltaproteobacteria bacterium
ACGGAGTGAGGAGATCCTCTGTGCTTTGCCGTTGCTCCATTCATGCAAAAACTTCGGCCAGGTATATTCCGCTTCGCCGATAAAAAGGTGGTCCGCAAGATCCGCACATTCTTCCTTGTAGATGCTGGCATAGGACCCTCCGAGAGCTACGGGCCTCCCCTTGTCCCTGAAGCCATTACAGATCTCCGTGATTCGGCGTGCGTGGATCGTACTGCCGGTGACGGCAACCAGGTCGCACGGCGTATTCCAATTTATCTCTGAGACGTTCTCATCGCACAGGAAATATTCTACCGATACACCGGGCGGGGTCAATGCCATGAGTGTGGCCAGTGCTGCATTCGGCATCAGGGTCTTTGCCCCGAGTACTTCAACCGTTCCCTGAAGGGACCAGACATTTTTTGGATGACGGGGGGCTACAAGATAAATTCTCAGTGGCTTGTTTCCACTGCCGTAGCGTTTTACCCTTATCTGTTTTAGGGATATCCTCACTGCGTTTATTGCCCTCCTGGTTACAGCATAGCGAATATCCGGACGATCCACAACCCCTTAGATCTTTTCCTCCTCCATTTGCCGGTAAGATTAGATATGCTCCGTGTTTGTTCTTTCACAAACTTTTCTATTTCCTTTTATAGAAGCCCGTCAGCAGAGCATGGGCGATGATATGGCTGTGTATCTCTTTTTCCAGGTCTTGGCGTGTTATGGTTCTGTTTACGTGAAGTATGGTGTTTACCGCGAACAACTCGAATATATACCTGTGGGCATTGCCGGGGGGCGGGCATGGACCGCCGTATCCTATTGTGCCAAAATCATTGAAACCTTGCACTGCTCCGTGCGGAACAGCATGCCCATCTATTCCCCGGGTTTTGGGATCGATGTTCCAAAGAAGCCAATGGGTGAATGTGCCTCCCGGGGCATCGGGATCCTCCAGTATCAATACGAGCGATGCCGTATGGGGAGGAATGTTTTTAAAAGCAAGCGGAGGGTTTATATCGCTTCCCTGACAGGTATAGTATACGGGGATAAAACCATTATTGTTGAATGCATGGCTCGATATGGCCAGATTGTAAGATTTGGAAAGGGCTGGACTACTTACTGCAAGGACTGTTAAGCATAGAGCCGCAATCCATAATCCTGAAAAGAGACCGGTAGCAGGATTACCGGCTATCTTTTTTGTATACCCGGCTTGAAATTTCTCACGGTAAAACAAGTAAATTGCCTCCTTATGGAACAACTGCGTTTACTGTTTTCTACTTACATTCTTTTGTGTATTTTTACAATAGTGTATTTTTATGGTCAAAGGGAAAAGGACAGCGAAGATAGCGCTCTATCGGGAGAATAGTTGCCCGCTCATGGCGGGTAAGAAAAAAAAGAGGATTCAGGGATATCCCGGAATCCTCTTGAACGAGACAATCTTATTTTGCCGCAGGTGCTGTTTTCTGCGTCAGGAGCTTAATAACCTGTTTGAAATTCGTGGAAGCATTATCGAGCAGGCTTGAGGCATAGTCCACATTGTGGATGCCTTTCGCAGCTTTGACGAACAACAAATTGTATGAGGCAGCCTGATACAACTTTAATGCCTGTTGATAATCAGGATTATTTTTGGAAGCGCCGTTGATGAGTTTCTTCGCCTCGAGATGTCTCGTTTCCGAATCCGCAAGCATGGATTTCAGGTTTTCTTTCCACATAGTGTAAATGTCCTGATATCCCTTGCCATGACAGGTCGTGCATCCGACTGCACCTCCAATATAGGTTTGTCCGAACAGCTTTGCGTTCACTCCGTGTTGTGTCGCAACCTTATGGCAGCCGATACATTTGACATTGGCCTTAAACATGGGGCTAGCTGATCCCTTGACCCCGATGCCCCCGACACCCATATACATGTCTTCCTGCGCTGTATGCATGTTCTGGCTGTGGCAGAGCGTACAATTGCTTGCGTACTCCAGCGGTTTGATGGATGTTTCAAGCCCGTGTTTGATTTCAAGGTGGCACAGCGTGCAGGTGATTTTATGCTTGGTTACATGCCACTCATGGATGAATGTCGTGTCCGTATAATATGCAATCCTTGCCGGTATATTATGACAGGCATAACAGCGTTCTTTTGGTACCTCGCCTGTACCTTGAATGACGTCGAGGTGACAGTCAACACACTTTATATTCGGATTGTGTTCCAAAAAGTCCAGGTGGTTGTACGATATGCCGTTAACATTGATGGTTTGCCGCGGTATCTGGTGGCACTGCAAACAATTGTTTACATCCTTGTTGTTGTTCTCATTATTCAACTTTGAAAAATGGCAGAGGAAACATGTTTCATACGTAACCTCTATATGCCGTCCAACGACCATCTGGGAATGGCAGCTTGTACACCGCAGTTTCAGGTCTTTTAAATGCTCCATGTGCGGTATATGGTTAAAGTTCACGCCTTTCGGAGTGACAACACTGCCGACGAGCAGCCGTGTGGAATGGCATCCTATTCTCATGCAGCTCGCATCTGGTATATCTGCGAACGGCCTGGGGTCATACGTCTTCGTAAAGTACCGTACAACCATGGAGAAGTTCTGTATCTTGTGCCATGCGGCAGACTCCAGACTGTTTGTCGGAGGGTAATGGCATTCTACACAGGGTACAAAGTTGTGTGCGGATATCTTCCATGCATTATAGTAAGGGACCATAATGTGGCAGCTTTTGCAGAAGGTTGGACTTTCGCTATATTCCACAAAACTGAAAAAAACGATAAACGATACGAATAAAAGTCCCAGGATCACAGTCAGAATCTTATGGGACCACATAAAATGTTTCATGCCTTTTGATTTATTTTCTTCTTTTTTTTCTTCCATGTTTTTCCTCTCATCCGTAGAATAGCAGAAAAAAAGCAAAATTCATACCAGAACCCCCATTCCTTCTTTGTCCTGCAGATCGGACGGATAGCTCGACGTATTGTAGGATATGCCCCGTTAGAAAATTTGCGGAGGCGATAGTATCCTTATCCGCGCTTTTCATAACTACAGAGTATCCGCATGAAACACCTGGAATGTTATCATTGGGTGAACTGGGTGTTTTGCCCCACCTGTATGCGCGTTTATGCGCAGCGACTCTGCGCATTTCTATTTGACAATAGTTCATATCACTATTACAATTTTTAAAGTATGAAAAAAGTGTATATCGAAACATACGGCTGTCAGATGAATGAACACGATTCAGAGAGGATGCTGGCAATTCTTTCCGATAATGGCTATGTGCAGACCGACAAGCCGAAGGAAGCCGAGGTTGTTATCGTAAACACCTGCAGTGTAAGGGCAAAGGCCGAGCAAAAGGCTTATTCCAGCATAGGGAGATATACCGGGCTTAAGAAGGGGAAGCAGGGAAGCGAAAAGGACAGGGTCGTTGTTTTCAGCGGTTGTGTAGCCCAGCAGGAAGGCAAAAAATTACTCGGCAGGTTCAAAGGTTTAAACATTGTTGTCGGACCTTCGCAGGTTCATAGGATCGATGAGCTTGTCAATAAGGCTAAAACAGACGGGACCGTTATTGCCGTAGCACCGGATAAGGACCAGGAGCGCTTCAGAAACCCAGTGAGGGGTGTTCAGGGAGTAAAGGCCTTTGTTACGATCATGGAAGGGTGCGACAATTTCTGCTCTTACTGTACCGTGCCGTATCTTCGCGGCAGGGAGGTAAGCAGGTATGCCCGGCATATTATAGACGAAGTATACGCACTGGTTGCCTCCGGAGTGAAAGAAGTCGTACTGCTCGGGCAGAATGTTAACTCGTACAGGGATAATTCAGAAGGCAGGCAGATAACGCTGTACGAACTCCTGTCCGCCCTCAACGAGATAAAAGGTTTGGAGCGTATACGGTTTATAACATCGCATCCTAAGGATCTGACGGATGAACTTGTGCACGCGTTTACGGATTTTCAGAAGGTATGTCCGCACCTGCATCTCCCGATCCAGTCGGGTTCCGACAGAATATTAAAGCTGATGGCACGGGGGTATACGGTAAAAGATTACAGAGATAGAATAGACAGGATCAGGGCTTTGATGCCCGATATCGCACTGACGTCGGATTTTATCGTTGGTTTTCCGTCGGAAACCGATGAAGATCACCGGGACACTATTCAGTTTATACGGCGTGCAAACTATGATAACATATTTTCGTTCAAATACTCGGACAGGCGGCTCGCAAGGGCGAGTACCTATGACGGTAAGGTACCGGCAGAGGTTATAGCCGGGCGGCTCAAGGAGTTACAGGATGCCCAGCTTGAAATAACAAGAAAAATATACGGCGCTCTTATCGGCACGCTCCAGCAGGTCCTTGTGGAAGGTGAAAGCAAAAAACAAGGCAGGCAGCAAGGCAGGACGGATCACGGGAGGATTGTGAACTTCTCAGGTACTGTACCGGAAGGCACGGTTGCTAACGTCCTGATTGATGATTATTCGGACAATGCATTGTATGGTAAACATATTACGGAGGGAAAATGATATGCTTATCGAAATGAAGGTGGTCGGTATTATGATTGATCCGGTAAATTCGACTCCCATCGTTGTTTTGCGCGATAACGAAAACAAGTATACCCTGCCTATCTGGATAGGCGTATCGGAAGCAAGCGCCATTATGATGGAGCTTGAAGGAATAAAAGCCCCAAGACCCAATACCCACGACCTCATCAAAAGCATATTAACCGACCTCAACATTTTTGCAACCAAGGTCGAGATTACGGAATTGAAAGACAACACGTATTATGCCTTGTTATTTTTGAAGGTATTGGACAGAGAGATCACCATAGATTCGAGGCCCTCGGATGCCATAGCAATAGCCCTGAGGATGTCCGCCTCGATATTCGTAGACAAAGGTGTCCTGGATAAATCCATAGAGTCCATCATATCTGCAACCGGCATATCCGATACCAATGCCGAGGATAAAAAAAAGAAGTACGATGAATTGCTCAAGCAGTTTTCAAATACCGATTTTGGTAAATACAAGATGTAACCAGTATGAAGAATGGCACAATTCTCATAGTCGATAAAGATAGATTCTACCGGGAACTGTACCGCGACCTGCTTTCCGGAGTAGGTTACGAGGTGCACGTGCATGACAATTCTGTAATCACCGATTTGGACATCTCTCTCTTCGATCTGATTATCTATGAACCAAACCGGCATGAAGACGGATTGAATAGTATTTTTGAAAAGGCAAAAAAGCTTACCTATAAGCCTGAAGTACTGGTTATAACGTCAATAAGCATGTCTTCCGTTAAAAACCTCATACCGGATGACGGAATACATTACACCTATATCAAAAAACCCTTCGATGACAGTAAGTTCCTCCATCTTGTGACGAATATAATAGCCCAGAGAAGGCTGTTTATGGAGAAGGAAAAACTTGCGAAGGAAGGCATGGAGTATCTGATATTGCTTGAGGTTTACAAAAGGTCGAGCGATATACTGTCCCAGCCCAGCCTCGATGATGTATTTAAAAAGCTCATGGATGCCATGGTCGTAGAACTAAAACTTTCAAAGGCATTGCTCCTGTCCCGTAAAGACGATGACAAATTTGAGCTCTTGCATTCTTTCGGTTATGAATCGGATGCCTACGATGCGCCCGCTTCGATAAGCTGGAAGACATTCCAGCACCGGGCATCCATCAAGGACGGCTATTGTATCGTAACAGATGCAGACAACCGCAAGGTGATGTACCTGGTTGTTCAGGGCCAGGACGGTCATATTTACGCACTGCTGAGGCTTTTAAAGAAAGAGAAGACTTTTACCGTTCAGGACATAAGGGTTGCGAGGACCCTCTCCACGTTCGGCGGCATAGCGGCCTCAAACGCAGTGAAGCTTTCTCAAAAGATTACCGACACCTTGAAGGCCGAAAACCTTCCCGCGTACAGTTACCGGTATTTTATTGAGTACACGGAAAACGAAATAAAAAGGGCGAACAGGATACACGGCATGTTCTCGATCGCAGTCGTGTCCATAGAAAACTACCGGGATCTCGTGGAGACGTTCGGCAGGCCGTATGTGGATGAAATCTTTACGAAGATAACAACCCTGATCAACGAGGTCATACGGGA
>JAMDCL010000098.1:0-766 GCA_023489065.1 Deltaproteobacteria bacterium
CCTTGCCACCCGATGAGCGGCACGTCGAGCTTTTCGATCAGTGTTTCTATGGACGCTATCTCATCGGCGCTTGCAACAATGATCAAAGAATTCGTTCTGTCGTCATACAGGACCTTGATCGGCTGCTGCGCCTGAACGGCCTGGTTCGGCCGTATGAAGCCGAAGGTAGGTTTCGTTTGTCCGGTATACAGGTTGTTGATGATATTGGCTATACTCTGTGCCGTAGCATACCGGAGCTTTATTACCTGGATGGTCTGACGGTTTATGTCCGTATCAAGTTCCCGTATAATTTTGAGGAGTCTTTCTATATTGGAAGCGGATTCCGTTACGATCAGGGTGTTCGCGGGATCATACGGCTGAATATTGCCGAATGAAGACAGAAACGGACGCAGGACATTTGCCATATCGTTTGCCGTAATATAATGAAGCGGTATAACCTGGGTAATGTACACATCGCTCGTTTGTTCCGGCCTCCTCCCGAGATAGGTGCTTATATCCGCGCCCTTGGCATCTCTCAGCGAAAGGATCTTGATGACGTTTCCGGTCCCGACCGTGGTAAGCTGGTTGACCTGGAGAACGGACTCGAATATCCTCCACGCTTCATCTATGGTAACCGGCGTTGGAGAAACAATCGTAACCTTACCGGTGACATTCTGGCCGAGTATAAAATCTTTACCCGTGATCTTGCTTATTACTTTGATAAAGTCCTTTATATCCACGTCATTAAAATCCATTGTTACCTTGGGAACGCCCGCGGGTTTCCTTT
>JAMDCL010000098.1:776-9922 GCA_023489065.1 Deltaproteobacteria bacterium
AGGCTTATGCACGGTAACGGAAGTAATGGTAAGCCCTGCCTCCCGCGCCTGCAGGGGAGCATGGACAAGCATTACCATGATTATGGATGATATAAAAATTACCAATTTTTTGCTCATTTCTTCACCTTCACTGTACTGTATAGTTTAACGTCATTGATTGTCCATTCCTGTCAATGTTGACGGTAAAACGCTTTTCGTTCTGGAGCTGCTGGAAAAGCTGCAATGCGCTTTCCGGGGTCGTTATCTGGATACCGTTTACGCTGTGGATCACGTCCCCGTCCTGCAGCCCGATGTTGGCGTAGAGGCTGCCCGGTGTTATGGCAAATATCCGGTAGCCGTTAATCCTGTTGCCCGCTATGTTGGGAACCACCCTCGCCTGCGTCAGCAGCTCTCCCATGTTCTGAGTGGCAGATTTGAACTGACTTTCAGGTATAACATAATTACCCTGTCCGACCTGCTGGATGTTATTTACACCCATGGGCGGCGGGCCTGCCGCGCCCTGATTCCCTTCCTCAAACATACTGAGTTCCTCTTTAGCACCATTGTGCAATAATATCACTTTTTTTCTTTCTATGGCCAGGACAATGGCATTGCCTATGGTATCTTTTACCCGGTACACGTTAATTTCCTTGTGCTGTTGATTTTACCCAGTTGTATGACCGCATAAGCGTATTCCGTCGAACCAGCAACCGTACCGAGCAGCTTGGCGTCCAGATTACTCTTGTATACCGGACCCGTATTCCCTTTTGCAAGGTCTTCAAGCCCGTGTGCCGAAGAATTGAAGATGTTCCTGTCCGCAATAATTGCATAGTATTTTTCATCCTTTTTTATGGGAGGCGCCGCTATTGTCTGCTCAAGGGCCGCAGACACACCGTTTTCGGACGGAACGGTAAACAACCGCTGCCGTATGTATGCCGATGTAAAAGACGCCATACCATATGCAAGTAAAATCAACAGCACAAGGTTTATCAACCATGAATATTTTTTAAACAGTTCCGTATAGTTCATTATTGTCCCGTATATCAGAACCGTGCTTTTTAAGCATCAGTTCCATAAGTATCATGTTTTTCAGCTCCTCTATACCCGTCCCCTGCAATGCAGAGACCAGTATACTTCTTCCATACATATTTGTTAAGCTTTTTAATGATATGCTGTTGTCTATTCTATCCGCCTTGTTAAACACATAGATGGTTGCGATCTTATCGGCATCTATCTCACCGAGCACATTCCTGACAACCCGTATGTCGTCCTCGTAATCCGGTTTCGACACATCAACGACCAGCAGGAGGAGATCGGACTTCGCAACGTCCTCGAGGGTCGTCCTGAAGGCCTTGATAAGCTGTATCGGGAGGTCGTCTATAAAACCAACGGTGTCGGTAATGATCGTAAAACTCCCGTTCTCCAGATGCAATTTTCTCGATATCGGGTCAAGCGTCGTAAACAGGTTTTCGCTTGACCGGACACCGGCGCCCGTAAAAGTATTCAGCAGGGTGGATTTCCCTGCACTCGTGTAACCGACCAGTGAAACGAGCGGGATCCCGGTCCTGTTCCTCCTGCCGTGCTGCACCAGTCTCTGTTTCTTCATGGTTTCGATGAGCTGTTTGATCCTCCCCAGTCTCTCCTTGATCCTCCGTTTGTCCATCTCGAGCTTGGTTTCCCCGGGTCCCCTTGTGCCGACGCCTCCTCCGGTCTGGGACATCACGATACCCTTTCCGGTCAACCTCGGCAGCATGTACCTGAGCAATGCGTCTTCCACTTCCAGTTTGCCTTCCCGGGAGCTGGCATGCCGTGCAAATATATCGATGATCAGTCTTGTCCTGTCAATGATCAGCCGCTGATCGATCACGGTCTCTATGTTGCGCTGCTGCTGTGGATTCAATTCCCTGTTCAGGACAATGACGTCCGCATTGCACTTCTCCGCGGCTTCCCCGAGTCTGCTTATCTGGCCGCTCCCGATCAGCGTGGAGCTGTTCGGTGTCCTGACCTTCAGTGTCATCGTTTCGACGACCGTGCCGCCGTCTGCCTGAATGAGCGAGGCGAGTTCGGCCATATGCCGGGCGGAATGGCCGGCAGGCTCACGCTCCATAAGAACATTCACTGCGAGTACTCTGTCCTGCCTGCTGGTCAAACAACGCTCCACTTGAGCAGGATGATCCCGTGTTTATAGATGAGCTGGCGCTCACCGTTCTCAAGAATAATGGAATAGCTGTCGAACCCCGATATGACGCCCTGCACAACATTCCCGGACAACAGTTCGATGGATACCGGCGTCTTGTCCCGCCTGAGCTGGTTGAGGAGCTGGTCCTGAATATTGATGGCCTGATTCCTGTGCGGATTGTTTTCTGCCGGCATTTTATTGCTTTCGCTCGTCCTGTTGTTCTTTTGAAACTCTCCTAATTTGGTCATAAACCCTCCATTATTGCTTATGCGAATATATTTTTACGTCCGGGATTATATTTTTAATCTCTGCAAAAAACCTTCCATCGGGCTTGATTTTGAGATAATCGGGCAGTTCTATGATATATTCCTTTTTGCCCTCTTTCAAATAATCGAGGAACACACGCGTCGCGCCCTTGTTCCGGGCAATGCAATCCCTGATCATGTTCATACTGTCCCCGGACATGGTACCGAAGTTGGCCTCGATATGGATCTCGTCTATCAGGTTGGAGACCGCCTGATCCATGGAAAAAATGTCTTCAGCGATAATCTTTACGATGCTGCCTTCTTCGCTCTCATTCTCGTTTTCCTGCTCTTCCACCTTCACGCTGCCCTTGACAAATACCGGCTTGTTACTTTTGATAACATCGATTACCCTGCCGTAAATACCCGGGAATATGACGACCTCGATACTGTTGTCGTCGTCCGAAAGGACCGCGAAGGCCATCTTCTCGCCCTTCTTGGTTTTGTTCTCTTTCACCGCGGCCAGCATGCCGGCAACGGTAACGGACTCGCCGTCCTTTTCCAAAAGCTGTCCGATATCCGCAGTGGTGAGCAGCTTCATCTCCTTTTCGTAGTTACGGAGCGGCGTACCGGAAACGTATACGTCGAGGAGCTCTTTTTCATAGGCAAGCTTGTCCAGGTCGCCCCATTCCTCCGCGGTGTCCCCGCTGTCGGCGGAGGGCAGGGAATCCATTTTGAACAGCTGGTTCTGGTTCGCAGAACTGCTTATCTTTGCAGCCTGTGCGTATGCCTTGTCCAGGCTGTTGAACATACCGGCCCTCGTACGCCCGCTGAAATCAAAGGCACCCGCCTTTATGAGACTTTCCACGACCTTCCGGTTGACCTTTGCCTGGTCGACCCTGACAAGAAAGTCCCACAGGGATTCGAACGCGCGGTCGCTTCTCGCGCTGATAATGGCATCTATCGCGGACCCGCCTATATTTTTAACGGCGAGGAACCCGAATCGGATGGAGCCGTTCTCTATCGAGAAATCCCTGTGCGATTTATTGATATCGGGTCCGAGGATGCTGATGCCGATACCTTTGCAGTAGTTAATGTAATGGGGCAATTTGACCGCCTTCTGGCTCTGCTTTGTCGCCACATTCGAAAGTGTGGCAGTCATAAACTCTATGGTATAGTACGTCTTGAGGTAGGACGTCCACATCGCGGCCAGGGCGTACGCGGTGCTGTGGGACTTGTTGAACGCGTACTCCGCAAAGCTGCGCAGCTGCGAGAAAAGCTCCTCTGCATCGGCCTTTTTCATGCCCTTATTGACCGCACCGCCGCCGAACTTTTTTTGCAGCACCGGGAGGTTTTCCTCCTCCTTCTTGGCGATGACCTTCCTCACGTAGTCTGCCTCAAGGAGCGTAAAGCCCGCGATCTCGCTGGCTATCTTCATGACCTGCTCCTGATACAGGATGACGCCGTAGGTCTCTCTCAGTATGTCGTTGAGCGCAGAAAACTTGTGCGTTGCAACGCCCTTTTCCTTGTTTCTGACGAAATCGTCTATCCATGACATGGGGCCGGGTCTGTATATCGCATTGGTAGCAATGATGTCTTCGAACCTCGAGGGCTTGATCTTTTTCAGGGTGTTCTGCATACCCGAGCTCTCGAACTGGAAAATGCCCGCGCTGTCACCCCGCTGCATGGCCTCGTAGAGCTTCGGGTCTTCGAGGTCTATGGTTGTCAGATCGATGTCCTCGTTCCGGTAGCGCTTCACCAGCGCCCTGGTATGGTCTATGACCGTGAGTGTCGCAAGGGCCAGCAGATCGAATTTTATCAACCCTATCTTCTCGACGTACTTCCACTCGTAACCGGTAACGATGTTGCCGGATTTGTCCCGGTACAGGGGCAGGTAGTCGTCCAGCGGTTTGTCGGAAATGACGATGCCGCTCGCATGGAGCGACTTGTCCCGCAGGAGGCCTTCGAGCTTCAAGGCAGTGTCGAGCATGTCTTTTATCTTCGGGTCGTTCCTGCTCATCTCCCCGAGCTGCGGCAGCAGTTTTATCGCGTCCTCGAGGGGCAGCTTCTGGGGGATCAGCTTCGTTATGCCGTCAACCGTGCTGTACGGGATGTCCAGGACCCTGCCGACGTCCTTTACCACGACCCTCGATTGGAGGGGATGGAACGATGTTATCCGCGCGACCTTCTGCGAACCGTACTTCTCTTTCAGGTACTCTATGACGCGGTCTATTTTGTCGGCGCAAAAGTCCATATCGATATCGGGCATACTGATACGGTTCTTATTGAGGAACCTCTCGAAGTACAGACCGTACTTTATCGGGTCTATGCCGACGATCCCTATGGCGTAGGCTACGAGGCTTCCGGCGGCCGAGCCCCTGCCGGGTCCCCGGGGTATATCGTGCGTCACCGCATAATTGATGATATCTTTGACGATCAGGAAATAGCTCGAGAACCTTGTCTGTTTTATCGTCTCAAGTTCGAGCTCCAGTCTGTCCCGGTATTCCCGCTCCCGTGCTTTGACGGCGGGGTCCTTCTCTATCAGCCCGTTCAGCCCGGCTGCCGCAAACGACGCCAGTATGGTATCGTAGTCCTTGCTGCCCTCGATCGTTATGTCCGGGAAATGGAACGTGCCCAGCTCGATGTCGAGATTACACCTGCCCGCGATCTCCCAGGTAGACTCGAGCGCCTCGGGATGGGACGAGAACGCCTTTGCCATCTCCTCCTGTGTCTTGAGGTAAAGCTCCTGGGTCGAGAACCTCATTCTGTCCGTGTCCGCCAGTTTTTTCTTCGTTTGAATACACAGGAGCACATCGTGCGCCCTGGCGTCCGATTTGTCGAGATAATGGACATCGTTTGTTGCGACAAGAGGTATATGAAAATTCCTCGACATATCGTACATCAGGTTGTTGACCGTATATTGCTCCTGTATGCCGTTCGACTGGACCTCCAGAAAGAAGTCGTCTTTGAAGAGTTCGTGGTACTGCTCCGCTGCTTTGACCGCATCCGCGGCATTGCCGGACAAAAGCTTTGAGGATATTTCTCCGTGCAGGCAGGCAGACAAGGCGATCAAACCTTCATGGTACTGCGCAAGCAGTTCCTTGTCTATGCGGGGCTTGCCGTAAAACCCGTCCGTATGGGCTATACTGGTCAGCTTGAGCAGGTTTTTGTACCCTGTGAGGTCTTTTGCCAGCAGGACGAGGTGATATAAGTCCGAGTTCGGTTTCTTTTCCCTGATGCTGTCATTGGTGATGTAGGTCTCCACCCCGATAATGGGTTTTATACCCTTTTCCCGCATCTTCGTATAAAAGTCCACAGCGCCGAACAAGTTCCCGTGGTCCGTCATTGCAACGGATGTCATACCGTACGACTTCAGCCTTTCCGCAAGCTTCTTGATGTGGACAGCGCCGTCGAGAAGACTGTACTGGGTGTGGAGATGGAGATGTGCGAAATTGTAAGAGCCCGTCATATCACTCCCATTCTATCGTGCTCGGGGGCTTCGAGCTGATGTCATACACCACCCGGTTGACACCGACAACCTCGCTGATGATCCTCGAGGAAAGCCTGTCCATGAGCTCGTACGGCAGCCTTGCCCAGTCTGCGGTCATGGCATCGGTGCTGTTCACCGCCCGGATGGCGATGACATATTCGTAGGTCCTTTCATCGCCCATGATGCCGACCGTCTTTACCGGCAGGAGTACCGCAAAGTACTGCCACAGCGTTGCGGCGACCGGCGATTTCTCTATCTCGCTTCTCACGATCGCATCCGCCTTCGTCAGAATATCGATGTGCTGTTTGTTTATTTCCCCCAGTATCCTTATGCTCAGGCCTGGTCCCGGGAAGGGCTGTCTGGCCAGTATTTTTTCCGGAATGCCGAGTATCCCTCCTATGCTTCTCACCTCGTCTTTGAAAAGCAGGCGCAAGGGCGCAAGGACCTGGAGCCGCATTCTCGACGGCAGCCCGCCGACATTGTGGTGACTCTTGATGGTCTGGGAAGGACCGACATGCGAGGTGCTCTCGATAACATCGGGATACAGGGTCCCCTGCAGCAGCCACTTAAAGGCCTTGCCCGATGCGTGCTTTTCGAATACATCGATGAACGTTTTCCCGATGATTTTGCGCTTCTTCTCGGGGTCCGTGACACCGTGGAGCCTTTGTAAAAAAATCCTCGATGCATCTATGTAACGAACGTTCAGTTTCATGGCTTTGAACGCCGCCATGACCTCTTCCGATTCATGCTCCCGCAGGAGGCCGTTGTTGATGAACAAGAGCTTCAGGCGATCACCGACGGCACGCTGGGTCATCACCGAAGCAACGGTGGAATCCACACCGCCGCTGATCGCGCCGATGACCCGGTCTCCGCCGACCGTTTCCCTGATGTCGCGGACCGCGTTGTCTATGAACTCGCCGAGGTTCCATTTTTGGGTTATACCGCAGGAATCTATGAAATTGCCGAGTATGTGCATGCCGTCCACCGTATGCGAGACCTCGGGATGGAATTGCAGGCCGAAGACCGGTTCTGTGGCGTGCTGGAAAGCGGCAACCGGCGAATTTGCCGATGACGCCGTAACTTGGAAGTCCGCGGGTATTTTTTCAATACGGTCGGAATGACTCATCCACACCGTATGCCGGGCACCCTCGCACATGCCTTTGAACAGAGGGGACTGACAGGATATTTCAACCTCGGCCCTTCCGTACTCCCTTTGTTTCGAGCGCTGGACAACACCGCCCATGGCATTGGTAATATACTGCATGCCGTAACAGATGCCGAGGACCGGTATGCCGAGCTGGAATATTCCCTTGTCCGGTTTCGGTGCGCCTTTCTGATAGACGCTGTAAGGACTCCCCGACAGTATTATGCCTTTTGCGTTGAGTTCCTTTATTTTCCCAGCCGTCGTAGAAAACGCTATGATCTGGGAATAGACACCAAGTTCCCGTATCCTTCTCGATATAAGCTGCGTGTACTGAGACCCGAAGTCCAGAATTACGATAGATTCAAACATAACTGTTCTGACTCAAAACTCCAATCTGTAGTTGGGTGCTTCCTTCGATATGGAAACATCGTGCACGTGGCTTTCCCTCAACCCTGCAGAGGTAATCTTTACAAACTTCGCCTTTTGCTTCAATTCGCTTATGTCTCTGGCGCCGACATATCCCATGCCTGCCTTCAACCCGCCCAGCAATTGGTATATGACGGATGACAGGGACCCTTTGTACGGCACCCTGCCCTCGATACCCTCGGGTACGAATTTCGTTTCATCCTCGAGATACTCCTGCGCATACCGGTCTTTGGACCCTGCCTTCATGGCCTCTATCGAACCCATGCCCCGGTAAACTTTGTACGTCCTGCCTCCGAGGAAAACAAACTCTCCCGGACTTTCGTCCGTACCGGCAAAAAGGTTGCCGATCATGACGGTATCTGCGCCTGCTGCGAGTGCCTTGGTAATATCTCCCGAAAACTTGATGCCGCCGTCAGCAATAATGGGTACATCGTTTATCCTCGATGCCCGGTATGCGTTCATGATTGCGGTCAACTGCGGCACACCGATACCCGCGACGATCCTCGTGGTACATATAGAACCGGGACCGACCCCGATTTTAACCGCGTCCACCCCTGCTTCTATCAATGCCGCGGTACCATCTTCGGTCGCAACGTTGCCTGCTATGATATCCACGTCCGGATACTCCTGCCTCAGCTCTTTCACAAAATTGATCACGCCTTTCGAATGACCGTGTGCAGTATCGACCACAAGGCAATCTGCGCCGCATTTTACCAGTGCCGAAGCCCTTTCCTCGCGATCACCCGATATGCCGAGGCCCGCACCGACCATTAACCTCCCGAGCTTGTCCTTGGTGGCAAGAGGAAACTTAATGGTTTTTTCTATGTCCTTCACCGTGATCAGCCCCTTCAGCTCGCCGCGGCTGTTTACGACGAGCAGCTTCTCTATCCTGTGCTGGTGCAAAAGCTTCTTTGCCTGTTCAAGGGTCACATCTTCATGTGCCGTAATGAGCCTGCCCTTTGTCATGACCTGGCTGATGGGCTTGTCCAGATTGTCTTCGAACCGCATGTCCCTGTTTGTCAATATACCGACCAGCTTGCCTTTCTTGACGATGGGCAGGCCCGATATATTGTTTTTGCGCATAAACGCAACTCCCTCTCTCAGTTTGCTCTCGGGTGACATGGTCACAGGATCCGTTATGATATAGCTTTCGTATTTCTTTACCTTTGCTACCTCTTCGGACTGTTTTTTAATGGTCATATTTTTATGGATGACCCCTATGCCTCCCTGCTGCGCCATGGTGATTGCCGTCGCAGACTCGGTAACCGTGTCCATAGCGGCGCTGACCAGAGGAATCCGGAGCAGTATATGCCTCGAAAAGCGGGTCTCCATGACAACAGCTCTCGGCAGGATCCTGGATTCCGAAGGTAAAAGCAAGAGGTCGTCAAATGTATAGCCTTCAGTTATGGAAGGATTTCCTTCTGCATGTATCGACATGATATGTTTCCTTTCTTTGAAACTATTTTGGCGGAATAACAAGCCTTGTTCCAACCACTAAATGGTTCGGATCTTTTATCACTTTTTTGTTTGCTTCGTAGATCTTATCCCATAACCTCGCATCACCGTAATAAACAGCGGCCAGCCAATGGAGGTCCTCACCCGGTCTTACAACATGGGTTGTTTTCACGTTTACATATTCCGGCATACCTCTCAATACTTCGCCGGGAACGATATGGGGCGGTTTTG
>JAMDCL010000126.1 GCA_023489065.1 Deltaproteobacteria bacterium
TAACATTTGCCCGCAATGTGTTGTCAATCGAATCTGTGCATGCTGTTAAAGATACGTCGAAGATGTTCGTTAACGGCGGTATATCTTTTACCAGGGATGTTGAACTGCATTTCGATGCGAAACTCGAGCCTGTTTCACTCAAGGATATTGCCGAAAACATCATTCCCGGCACATTTTACCCGCCGAAAACTACCCGCACGGAGTCCTCGTCATTTCTCTCGGGATTTACCACGGGAGGGTACGTAACGGGCAGTGTGAGTATCGATGGCCCCCCTATGAAGATGAGCGGCCGGGCTGACCTCTCTTTTCTGCATCCGGACACATACTTCCAGTCGTTTGACAGCGGTTATGTTACCATAGCCATGGAACACGGTGTTTTTCATATTGAAAATGCCGTTTTTAAAAAGGGAGAGGATACGTTCCATATCGGAGGATTTATTTCCGAAAACGGCGATGTCGGTGTCACCTTCGATACGAAAGGTTTCAGCATAGAAAATATGGATACCATAACAAGATTGAACCCGCGTCTAAAAGGGATTTCGGCTTTTGCCGGTGCTATTACCGGAACGGTCATGAACCCGGACGGCGGTATGAATCTCACCGTACACGATATAACGTATGATAAGGTGCGCATGCCGGATTGTTCTGCATCCGTCCGTTTTTCGGACAGTACCTTTTCCACGATTGCAGAAATGTTTAACAACACCTTAAAGGTCCGTGCCGCACTGGATATCCGGGACGGATACCCGTTCCGGCTCAGATCGAACTTTGCCGCGTTTGATGCGCACGACATTCTATCGGTTTTCTCCGGCCTTGGTATGACAACCGATGTTACCGGGACCCTGTGGCTCGTCGGCAGGCTCCGTGACATGCCTGATTCTCTCGTTGGATATCTTTACCTCGATACATTGTCATTCGGTAACCGTTTTGCGGCATTCAGGAATGATAAACCGGTATTTATAGATATGGCAAAAGATAATCTCTTCTTCAGAACATTATCCATAACAGGAAAAAACAGCATTATATCCGTGAGCGGATTTTACAATCTCCGGGGAAATGTTGATACACTTGTTCATGCGGATGTCGATTTGAGCTATGTGCCTGTCTTTACCGGCTTGTTTGCAGGTGCAAACGGTACGTTCAAACTCGATGCGAGGTTATACGGTGAAAAGAAGAATATCTTGATCGACGGCAATGCCGCACTGAACGGTAGCGCAACATTGGCAGATCAACCGGTCACTTTCTCGGGTGTACACATGTCCGTTCTGATGGCAAACAACAATATTATCGTTAAAGACATGTCAGGCAATATTAATTCGGGTAAACTTTCGGGTAACGGGAGGATCATTATGGCAGGGCTGCTGCCGAAATTGTTTGATATTTCCCTCGGCTTCAAAGACGTCGACTTTGTTTACAACAATACCGTATCCATGCAGTTGGACGGGGCGCTCGGACTCAAGGGCAGCTATCCGCAGCCGGTACTGGAGGGAAGCATAAAGATCGCAAATGCAACTTACACGGATTACGTAAGCTGGGAAGATGAGATGCTGAAATTTCAGCGCAGGAAATACGAACCCCAGCGTATAGAACGGAACAAGAGGCAGGCGGTAAAATTGAACGTTCTCATCGAAGCAGACAAGAGCATTTTTATAGATAACAACATCGTGAACAGCGTTTTGAGTGCGAATCTGAAGGTCGTCGGTGATTTTGATAATCCGGAAATAGTGGGCAATATTTCTACCGGCGAGGGAAAACTGTACTATAGGTCGGCGGTATTTACGATCGACAATGCCGTTGTTACCTATACCCGCGAGCACCAGCGGAATCCCTTTGTCGATATACGGGCCGCCACTGCCCAGCAATTTATGGTCAACAATGAATACATGAATTACAATGTTTACCTGACCATTGCCGGCCAGCTCGACAAATTGAATGTAAGCCTTACTTCGTACCCGCCCAATCTCGACGAGATGGATATCATAAGCGAGCTTACCTATGGCGTAACTACCTCCGATCTCATGAAGAGCGGAATCAGTTCTGCCGCAGCATACGAAGTAGGAACTGCGGTCGGCAGCAAGCTCGCAAAGGATATCTTTTCCCAGTTGGTCGGCAACGAGAGTTACAGCAAATTCAGAAAGTTTTTCTGGATAGACAATCTTCAGGTAGAACCGTACTACCCGATCGGTGCCCCGACATCGAGTATACGGCTGACGGTCACCAAGCGGATTACCAATGATCTCGATATACTGTACTCATACGACCTGAGCGGATATAACCTGCAGCGTTTTCAGGGGCAATACCAGCTGAGCAGGAGACTCTATTTTATCGGAAGCTGGGACAATAATATTTCCACGGTACAACCGAGCAACTCCAGCAATAATGTCGGTAACTTCGGCGGTGATTTAAAATACAAGTTTGAATTCTGATGGCGCACTCGTTACGGAAGATATATTGGAGAATAAAAGAACGGCTGCCTCAACTGGCGGTTTTTCTCCTCGTGGTTGGAGGAATCCTGCCGGCATACACGGCATATGCAGATAACAATATCGGCCTTTACAACGGTATGATGATATCCGCTCTTACTCTCCGGTTTCCGCCCGATGTGAAGACGGAGGGCCTCCGTGAGCTTATAAAAACCAAAGTGGGGAGCCCTTTTGACGTTGCTGATGCCGATGATTCCATAAAACTTATATACTCGACCGGCCAGTGTTCCGATGTCCGGATCGGGGTCGAGACTGCAGGTAAAGGAGTTCATCTTGTCTATATCTGCAAACCCGTTATCGATGTCGCGAAGATCACTTTTTACGGGGTAAAGGGCGTACCGCTCACGGATCTCGAGCATGCTGTTTTCATCCAGCCGGAAATGCATTTTTTCCCGGGGCTGCTCGATATGGTAAAAGAACGTACCTTGAAATTTTATAACGATCGCGGTTATATGACTGTCGATGCAAAGGTGACTTTTACCCAGACTTCCTACGATACCGTCCATCTGATGATCGCTATAACGGAGGGGCATCCTGCCAGAATAAAAAAAATCGATATCACGGGTAATCCGGAAATAAAAAATGCTCTCTTGCTCGACCATATGGGGATAGGCCCGGGAGATATTGCCGTAAAAAACAAATTGGATATGATTCCCGCTCTCCTGGAGTCATACTATCATGCCAGAGGGTACTGGCAGGCAGATGTGCATAAACCATCGATTGTCTATTCCGATGATTTCCGCGAGGCATATATAACCATACCTATAACTTCAGGTCCGCAGTACGTTTTGCAGTTTAAAGGCGCCCGACATATGACGGACAGCGAGCTTATCGATATAACGGGAATAAAGAAGAGCGGGGGATTCATTAACTTCGAATTGTACAAGAACAGAATCGAAAATACCCTGAGGGACCGCGGATATTATTTCTGCACGGTCGACTATACCTTGATTAAAAAGAAGAAAATCCATGTCGTTTTCACGGTTCACGAAGGCCGTAAGGTGTTCATTGCAGGTATTTATTTTAGCGGGAATTCGCATATCCGGACTTCGGCACTCAAGGCACAGATGCTGACGTCTCCATGGAGGATGTACGCTTATATTTATAACTACAAATACAACGGGATATTATCACCGGCAAGGTTCGAAAATGATCTGAAAGCCATTATCTATCTCTATAAATTAAACGGTTTTCTCAACGTGAGGATAAAGGGCGTCAGCATTTCCTTTACTGATAGGCGGAAAGAATGGATCAACGTAACGATCTCTGTAGAAGAAGGCATACAGACCATCGTAAACAGCGTCAGTGTAGAAGGTGTATCGGAAGATATGAATGACAGTATTCTGCCCCTGATTGAAAAGATCAAAATGGGCGGGCCGTTCAATATGTGGGGTGTTCAGGACACCAGAAGACAGGTGGAACAGCTTTATTTCTCCCATGGGTATATCAATGCATCGGTGGATTATAATTATACCATCCATGATGGCCTGGCGGACATCGATTTCAAAATAAACGAGGGGAACAGAATCCGTATCGGCAAGATTATTATAGCGGGCAATACCAAGACAGCAGACTGGGTCATCATAAAAAATCTGGATTTTAAAACAGGCATGTATTTTATACCGGACAATATCATACAGAGCAGAATAAACCTGTTGAGGACCGGTTATTTTGAAAGTGCCGATATAAAGCCCATACCGGAAACAAGGCATAAGAACGTTGTCGATGTCGCTGTTGTCGTTAAGGAGCGTAAGACACGGGGTGTAACGTTGTCCATCGGTTACGGCACGGTGGAAGGATACCGGGCAGCCGTGGACGTGTACGATAATAATATCATGGGAAGTGCAAAATCCATCGATCTCCACGCCGGCGGCGGCGTACAGCCCATCGTGTATGCGCTGAAACCCATGTTCAATCACAGCAATTACCTGACCAACGAACGTGATCTTGAACTCGGGTACACCCAAAATTACGTTTTTAATACGAACATGACCGGAAGGGTAGACCTTATAGATTCGTATATAAGAAATTTCTGGATAGGGTACGGATTAAAGACGGAGAGCGGGGTTGTCGGTCTTGACAGGAATATCGGGTCCGACGTAAAACTTTCGTTACAGTATGATTTTGAGATCAGGGAACCCATGGATGTTAAGCCAGGGGCTGTTCTTACTCCCGCAGACTTTGAGCAACGGCAGCTCGGCATCATATCTCCTATTCTGTCCGTCGATGAAAGGAACAATCCGTTCAATCCTACAAACGGCTATATCCAGATATTCCGGCTCGATTGGGCGAAAAACTGGTTTTTATCGCAGTTGGATTATGTAAAGCTGTACACCGCAGCAACAAAATATGTTCCTATCAACGACGACGTAACGTATGTACTTTCTCTGAGGGGCGGTTATGCGTGGCCGCTCGGGACGACGATCGATTTGCCCATTGAAAAAAGATTCTATCTCGGGGGAGGCTCCACCATACGGGGCTTTGCCGAGGACAGTGTGGGCCCTCTGGGACCCGGGAATACCCCGGTCGGCGGAGATATCATGCTGAACTATCAGACCGAGTTCCCGCGTTAAATTGATAGATAGTTTTGACGGCGTCGTATTCACGGACGGCGGGAATGTGTGGCCGTCTTTGTCCGGTTTCGAACTGAAGGGCATGCACGATATACGGAAGACCGCGGGTTTCGGTATAAGGTATGTGACACCTGCCGGTGCCCTGAATCTCGATATCGGATTTAAGCTTGACAGAAGGCCGAATGAGCCCCTTACGGCCTGGAATTTCTATATAGGTACAATTCTGTAATAGAATGGAGTATGGTTGATGCCTGGTACCATAATACATGATGAAAAATAAAAAAATAATTTCAGTCCTGTTCTTTGCTGCGGTCTCATGCACGGGGCTTGCCGATGCCTCTGCAAAGCCCGTAATCCTTGACCGCATCGTTGCCTCAATACAGGGTGCCGGTGTCATAACCGAAATACAGCTTGAACAGTATGCCGCCGTGCGTTCGGTATTTGAATCCGGATACCATAAATCCGCGCAAGAACAACTGAACGATCATCAGTTTATGAAATCCACCCTGGACATGCTTATCGACAGAACACTTATGCTGAAAGATGCGCAATTATTGTCCATTATACAGCCGGGACAGGAAAAGGTTAAAAACATGGTTGCCCAATTCAGAGCGAAGTTCAATTCAGAAAACGATTTCAATGATTTTTTGAAGCGGAATGCCATAACCCCGGATTATCTCAACAAGTACATGACTGATGAACTCATAGTCCGGCAGTATTTGAACGATGAGATTAAGATGCTTGTTAAGGTGAGTAATCATGATATTGAGCAATACTATGAGAATAATAAGAATGCATATAACGGTATCAGTAAGAAGGATGCCGAGAAGGACATCAAGGCGCTGCTCCTGAAAAAAGAATACGATAAACAGTTGAAATCCTGGATAAAAACACTGACGCTCAACAGGGAAATTGTGATAATGTACTGATGCGCATACTCATATTATCGAAAAAAATCGGCATATATTCTACCAGAAGACTTGCAGAAGCGGGTCGAGAAAGAGGTCATGCCGTAAAGGTGATAGATCCCCTGAAATTCAATATAGCCCTCCTGAACGGCAGGGCTGTTGTCACGTACAGGGACAAGCATGTCTTGCTACCCGGCATCGTCATTCCGCGCATTTCCGGCACGATCAACAGCTTTGGTATGTCGGTCGTCAAACAGTTCGAGCTTCTGGATGTTCCGGTGATAAACAGATCCTCTGCCATAGCGCTTGCGAGGGACAAATTCATGAGTGCCCAATGCCTGGTTGCGAAAAAGATAGATGTTCCGGCGACAGCGATGATCCGAAATCCCGAGGACATAGAGACAGCTTTAAGTCTGGTAGGCGGTCCTCCGGTTATTCTCAAGCTTATTGAAGGTGCGCAGGGGATCGGTGTTATGCTTGCCGAGTCCAGGGATTCGATAGAATCTACCATCAATGCCTTTTTCAGTCTTGGACAGAATATCATTATCCAGCAGTTCGTTTCGGAATCAAAGGGCAGGGATATCAGGGTACTCGTTGTCGGCGACAGGGTGGTCGCTTCCATGCGCCGGGTTGCAAAGGCGGGGGAGTTCAGAACAAATATCCATCGCGGAGGACAGGGAGAAACGATAGCGCTCCCGCGCTTATACGCGGACATAGCGATACAGGCAGTCAAGACACTCGGACTTGATGTGGCAGGTGTCGATATTATAGAAAGCACCGATGGTCCGAAGGTACTGGAGATAAATCCGTCTCCGGGTATCGAGGCACTGGAGAAGATAAACAAGCAGGATATCGCAACCGAGATAATCAAGTACGCGGAACATTTGGTTAAGCCCCGCAAATCACCATAAAAGCAGCGCAACGGTCAGCATAGATTGTCCAATAGTGTTCGTATTCGGTAACAACGGTAAGAAAGTATAAAAAAAATAATACTTTTTGTTGACAACTTTAAAAATCAACTTGTATACAATATTCAAGTTCACCCCGTAAGAAAGTTCCGCCCTGTATGGCAGGGATGCTATGATGAATTATAAATCGTTGTAGAAAGATCATGGCTGAAAGTCGAATCTTGGCTAAGGGGTAGATTGAATTGAGAATAGATAAAAATGGAGGCAATATGGGTCAAAACATTGTACAAAAGATAATTTCATCCCATCTCGTTTCTGGCAGGATGAATGCGGGTGAGGAGATCGCCATAAAGATCGATCAAACCCTTACGCAGGATGCTACGGGTACTATGGCTTACCTTCAGTTCGAAGCCATGGGTATCCCCAAGGTAAAAACCGAATTATCAGTAAGTTACGTAGATCACAACACCCTTCAGACAGGCTTTGAGAATGCCGATGATCATCGGTTTCTTCAAACAATAGCTGCAAAACACGGTGTATTTTTTTCCAAGCCCGGAAACGGTATATGTCATCAAGTCCATCTTGAAAGGTTTGGAATCCCGGGCAAGACCCTGCTCGGTTCGGACAGTCATACCCCAACGGGCGGCGGTATCGGTATGATAGCAATAGGAGCCGGAGGGCTCGATGTTGCAGTGGCAATGGGTGGTGGACCTTTTTACCTGAACATGCCGAAGGCCGTACTGGTACGATTGAAAGGTAAATTGAAGCCCTGGGTGAGTGCAAAAGACATTATCCTTGAACTATTGAAAAGGTTAACGGTAAAAGGCGGCGTCGGGAAGATCTTCGAGTATGGCGGCGAAGGTGTAAAAACTCTTTCTGTTCCCGAACGGGCAACGATAACCAACATGGGTGCAGAGCTCGGTGCAACCACCTCTGTATTTCCAAGTGATGATATGACGAAGGCGTTTATGACGGCACAGGGCAGGGCGAAACAGTGGAAAAGACTCGAGGCGGATAAGGACGCTGCGTATGATGAGATCATAGATATTGATCTGTCAAAGCTCGTTCCGATGGTGGCACAGCCGCACAGCCCTGATAACGTAGCCGAGATAAAGACCATAGAAGGTTTAAAGATCAATCAGGCCGCAATCGGAAGCTGCACAAACTCTTCTTACAAGGACATGTCGACCGTTGCAAAGATCCTGAAGGGCAAACACGTTCATCCGGATGTCAGTCTCGTTATATCGCCGGGTTCAAAGCAGGTATTGAATATGATATCAAAATCCGGCGCATTGTCCGATATGCTTACAGCCGGAGCAAGGATCCTTGAGACGGCATGCGGACCGTGTATCGGTATGGGACAGGCTCCTTCGAGCGCCGCAGTATCCCTGAGAACATATAACAGGAACTTTGAAGGCCGCAGCGGTACACCGGACGCCGGTGTATATCTGCTGAGCCCGGAAACAGCCGCGTTCTCGGCGATAAAAGGCGTCGTTACGGATCCAAGAAAAATGGGCAAACCGGTCAAGGTCATGATGCCCAAAAAATTTGTTATCGATGACAGCATGATTATTCCTCCTTCAAAGCACCCTGAATCTATCGAGGTCGTGCGAGGCCCGAATATCAAGCCTCTTCCAAGGAAAGAACCCATGGCAGACACTATGCAGGGTATCATTATACTCAAGGTTGGCGATAATATTACCACGGACCATATAATGCCCGCCGGCGCAAAGATCCTTCCCCTTCGATCGAATATACCCGCAATAGCCGAACATGTGTTCGAGCGGGTTGATCCTGAGTTTGCAAAAAGGGCAAAAGCAAACAACGGCGGATTTATCATCGGTGGTACAAACTACGGTCAGGGGTCAAGCAGGGAACATGCTGCACTTGCACCTATGTACCTTGGCATAAAGGCCGTCATTGCCAGGTCGTTTGCAAGGATACATTATGCAAATCTCGTCAACTTCGGAATTATGCCTCTGGTCTTTGCCAATGAAACGGATTATGAAATGGTGTCCCAGGGAGATACTATCGAGATTAGGGACATAAAAGCACAGATAAAGAGTGGGAATACGGTTCGGGCGAAGGCTGGTTCCGGGAAGGAACTTGTTTTAAGGCATAGCTTGACACCCCGTCAGGTAGACATCATAATTGCCGGTGGATTGTTGAATTACACAGTGAAAAATAACGCATAAAGGAGAACATATAATGTCAAAAGAAGGAACCAAAATAGACTTTAAAAACGATAAGATAGTAGTTCCGGATGATCCGATAATACCTTTTATAGAAGGCGATGGAACAGGGGTTGATATATGGCGCGCATCCGTGATGGTTTTTGATGCTGCCGTTCAAAAGGTCTACCGGGGCAAGAAAAAAATAGTCTGGAAAGAAATATATGCCGGTGAAAAGGCATTTAAAAAGTTCAACACATGGCTTCCCGATGAAACCCTGAAAGCAATTGAAGAATACATAGTTGGAATAAAGGGACCTCTTACAACACCGGTCGGCGGTGGTATACGGAGTCTGAACGTTACCCTCAGGCAGAAACTCAACCTGTTTGCATGCGTTAGACCCGTCAAATACATACAGGGCGTACCAAGCCCTGTGAAACATCCGGAGAAGATGGATGTCATTATATTCAGGGAGAATACCGAGGACGTTTACTCAGGCATAGAATGGGCACAGGGCACGCCGGAGGCTGTTAAGGTTATAAAGTTTCTGAAAGAAGAAATGGGTGCAAAGATGCGGGATGATGCCGGCATCGGCATAAAGCCCATCAGTATTACCGGAACAAAGCAACTCATGCGTATGGCAATACAGTATGCACTGGACAAGAAGAGAAAGAGGTCCCTTTATTCCAACTATGT
>JAMDCL010000109.1:0-329 GCA_023489065.1 Deltaproteobacteria bacterium
ACATTGATTTCGAACAGCACGGGCTGATCGCAGGTAAGAAATCCTTTCCTGAACGAGGGGGAAAGACTGGAAGGGTGGGAGCACTCTTCATTCCCATGGAAAACTCTTCGGTTCAAAGGCAAACCCTGTTCCGCTCTGTCCGGATCTTGACGGGAGGGGAATGCGTGGAGATTGCAGAATAGAGCTTATTTAAGTCCACGAAGGGGAACAGGGTCTTCCAGCGTGTTCATATTGCTTGTCTGTACGATCCTGCCGTCCTTTGACAGGTAGATGACCGTTTTAATCTGCGCGTTCCGGATCATGCGTCTGCACAGAAGGCACGGCCTTCC
>JAMDCL010000109.1:353-9694 GCA_023489065.1 Deltaproteobacteria bacterium
GGGCGAGCCGTTATAGCCCGTGCTTATGATCACGTTGTCCTTGACGATCACGGCGCCGTATTTTCTCCTCAGGCACGTCGAACGCGAGGAGACGGCCTTCGCAATCTCTATAAAATAATCGTCCCATGGCGGTCTTTCAAAGGCCTTTTTATCTTTCCGTTCGTTCATTCTGAAATCACTTTCCATCGCACGGTTCGTTATCAGTTCCGTAAATTTACGATTTGGTGCTGATCTCTTTCGATCTCAGGGCCGCCGCTTTGACAGCTTCGATGATCGCGGATCTCACGCCTTTTGCTTCGAGTATTGCCAACGCCTCTGCAGTTGTCCCTGCAGGTGAGGTAACGGCCTCCCGCAATGTCGCGAATGAAAGCTCGGATTCTTTTGCCATCTTCCCTGCACCGATGACCGTTTGCACTGCCAGCTTGTTTGACACGTCCCTGGACAGCCCCATTCTTACACCCGCATCGGAAAGCGCTTCGAGGAATGCAAATACGTATGCAGGGCCGGACCCGCTCAATGCCGTTACCGCATGAAAGAGGCCTTCGTTCTTTATCTCAATCACATCGCCGGCGCCCATAAGCAGCTCTTTTACAAGATTGATGTCCGTTGCATCAGCCGCGTTATTTTTCATAATAACGCTCATGCCCTCACCCACGGTTGCCGCTATATTGGGCATCACCCGTATGATGCGCGTTTGCTGGCCGATATATCCTTCCAAAAAGGAGATCTCGATTCCTGCTGCAATCGACACGACCAGTTTTTGCGCCAGTGTCTCTTTGCATTGCTCGAGGACATCGGCCATATCCTGCGGTTTCACTGCCAGAAAAGATATATCTCCTTCGGTCACGCACACGGTATTGGCTGTGACCGTTCTGACATTGTAGGTCTCCTCTATCTCTATGCGCCTCTTATCGAATTTATCGCTGATGATGATCTGTTTGCCGGTGACCTTTTTAGAGGAGAGCAGGCCTGCTATGATGGCTTCAGCCATTTTTCCCGCACCGATAAAGCTTATTGTTTTATCCATAATTACCCCCTTGGACCGAATAGTGCTGTCCCTATTCTTATCATAGTCGCCCCTTCTTTTATAGCAATTTTAAAATCGGACGACATACCCATGGACAGTTCTTTGAACGATTGTCCGAACACCCCTTGTTTCAGGAGCTTGTCCCTGAGTTCCCGCAGTGTGGTAAAATAGTTTGAAAGCTGTGCTTCGCTGTTGCCAGGCGGGGGCATGGTCATGAGTCCGGACGGCCGCAGGTGCTTCAGTGTTTTCAGGAGCTGCAGTGCATTGAAAAACTGCTCCGGGCGGAAGCCGGATTTTGTTGCTTCACCCGCGACATTGATTTCGAACAGCACGGGCTGTACATGTCCCTTTTGCTCTGCCCGTTTGTCTATTTCCACGGCAATATCGCTGCTGCCTACGGAATGGATAAGCTCGAACGATTGAACGATATGCCGTACCTTGTTTTTCTGAATATTGCCGATGAAGTGCCAGTGGACAGAGGGAGGAAGCATGGTGATCTTTTCAAGCGCTTCCTGGACATAGTTTTCCCCGAATGTATCGAGTCCTGCATCAACGGCCTCTTTTATCCTGTCTATCCCAACGGTCTTTGAAACAGCGATAAGCCTGACGTCTTTTATGTCCCTGCCTGATTTGAGGCATGTGCCGGATATATCCTCCCGTAAACTTTTGATCCTGGTTATGATGTTTTCCATATTGGGATCATGCATAGTATAAGTAACTCTTTAATGCAATTATCGATGTATTTATTTTTGATGAAGCACGCTTCCGCCTTTGAGGAAACAATGATAAATGCCTGGTTGACAATTCCGGCACATTCATGCAATAAACATCCATGACTCAGGACGCTGAAAATAGCTCTTTGTTGGTGGCTGCAATCAAACAGGTTGGATTCAAAGGCCTGTTCAAATATGCCTTTTATTCTGTTGCCGTATTCTTTTTTAACTGGATACCCCTGCCGCAATTGCGGGTCTATTATCTCAGAATGCTGGGAGCAAAAATCGGAAAAAACGTATTTATCGGAAAGGTCCAGTTTAAAAATTATCACAAGGCGTCCTTCCCGGGCCTGACCATAGGGGATTGTACGTATATCAACGATGATGCCCTGATCGATCTGTACGACACCATGACCATCGGAAAGTATGTGACCATCGGCTTCAGAACTATGCTGTTCACGCACTTCAAAGGCAGCCATGTCGATCACCCGCTCAAAAAATTCTTACCTGACCGTCATATGCCGATGATCGTAGGCGACTACAGCTTTGTTTTAAGCGGCTGCATGGTAATCCCCGGGGTAAAGATCGGCAGGTATGCCGTAGTACACAGCGGGACGGTTGTTGTGAAAGACGTTCCGGATAAATCCGTGCTGGCGGGCAGTCAGGCGAAAATCATTTATACCCTGGATATCCAGGAATAATGCTATCCGGGAATTTTTCCGGTATTTTCCTTCGCATCGTTTCAAACTCTTTGTCCTGAGGAATGAACAGACTTCCTTATTGCATTTTCCGGGTCAGGCAGGATATAGTAGGGAACATCTTATGCACAATAACGCCGACAAAAAACAGATATGGTTTATTGTCCTGCTTGTTCTGACCGTTGTTGCGGTACACGGTATTTCCCTGCGTGACGGTTTTGTCAACTGGGACGATGAAATGATGATCGCCAACAACCCGAGGATCATGCATCTTTCTGTCAGAAGCATTATGCATATATTCAATCCGCATAGTGTTTATACCGATAAGTTTACCGAATATTATCCGGTGCGCGATCTGAGTTACATGATCGATTATGCCCTCGGAGGGTTACACCCGTTCGTCTATCATCTGAGCAATCTCTTATACGAGTCAGCGAATGCCATCCTCGTCTTCGTGCTCTTCCTGAAACTTTTTGATGATACCCCTCTTGCCTTTTTGTCTGCGCTGATCTTTGCACTCCATCCGTTAACCGCAGGTGTTGTGTCGTGGGTGTCGAGCAGGAAAGACCTTATGGCAATGACCTTTTACCTGCTTGCTTTTATCTTTTTTGTGGACTTCTACAGGCATAGTACGGGCAGGACACGGGGCATGCAGTCCGCGGGTACGGGGCAGCGGGGGCCGTCTCCGGGGAAATATCTCGTTCTGTCATCCGTTCTGTTTCTTGCAGCGCTGCTGTCAAAGGCGTCATCCCTGCCTTTCCCGGGTGTACTTGCGGCATACATGTTTATCATCGAGGACGAGAGGAGTTTTAAGAAATATGCGGCATATCTTATCGTTCCCGTTGTCATTATGGCCCTGTATACCATTAACCTCTACAGCTATTCGACGAGTTACTTCGGTACCAGTACGCTCCAAACTATCTATAGCAGGGATTGGCTGCTGATGTTTATGCCGGAGCTGTTCGTCATATATACGGTCCACTTTTTATTTCCGTTCAACAATGCGGCACTGTACATAGAGCCCGCAAACCGGAGTATGCTCGAACCCTTGTTTGTCCTTTCCGTTCCGTTTGTTATCCTGCTGCTGTACGCATGCATAAAATTCATTCGGAAAGACAAGGCATTGTTTTTCGGATTTGCATGGATCCTGTTGAATATGGTGCCTGCATCCAATGTCGTAGGCTTGCAGATCAAGATCGCCGACCGCTTTGCCTACCTATCGCTTGCAGGGTTCGGATTGATGTTTGCGCGGATAATCATCACGGCAACACGGGATACAGCCGCGTTCAAAAAATTCTTTATGCCGGTCGCGTTCCTTGTTATACTGTCATACGGAACCATCAGCTTTATGCTGGATCTGACCTGGCAGAACGGTGTTACCCTGTGGACGCGGCAGATCCAGACAAGGCCTTACATGCCGGGTGTCGATAAATCATTGTGGGGGTATGCCATGCTGGGCAATGCATACGGTGAAGAGGGGAATTATGCAAAGGACAAGGAGTACACCACGTTCGTGCTGGAGAGAGCGCCGGATTATACGCCTGCACTCAAGGAACTCGGCAATGTGTACGCCAATGAGGGTGAATATGAAAAGGCCATAGCGCTTTATCAAAAGGCTGTGAAAGTTGATCTGAACTCTTTCAGGTCGTCGGATTACATCATTATTGCCGGATTGTACGAAAAGATGCATGATTACCGGCATGCAGCGGAGGCTTATGCCATGGCGCTGAAAGAGCCGCACCCTTCGTATAATGACAGGGGATTGAATTTTAAAATACAGGAACTGACGGGGAAAATTCATGGGGAATAAGGTTATTTTTGGAAAGCCTGACATAAAGAAAGAGGACATACAGGCCGTTACCGGTGTGCTCGGGAGCGGATGGATAGGCATGGGGGCGGTGACGGAAGCTCTGGAGCGCGCCTTTGTAAGGTTTTCCGGTGCCCGGTATGCGGTAGCAGTATCGAGCGGGTCCGGCGGCCTGTTCTTGTCCATGCTTGCGTCCGGCATCGGGAAGGGCGATGAAGTCATAACATCTCCGATGACGTTCCCTGCTACGGCGAGTGAGGTTATCCATACAGGTGCACGGGTGAGGTTTGTTGATGTCGACAGTACCGGCAATATCGATGCTGCGAAAATAGAAAGGGCTGTAACGCGAAAGACAAAAGCCATACTGCCCATCCATTTGCATGGAAGGCCGTGCGACATGAGCGCTGTCATGGGCCTGGCACGAAAGCATGGATTGATGGTCATTGAGGATGCAGCTCATGCGTTTGGCGCAACCTACCGGGGCAAAAGCATCGGAAATATCGGTGACACGACCGTGTTCAGCTTGTATGCCACAAAAAATATTACCGCTGCAGAAGGCGGTGTTGTGACGACAAACAATAAAAAGATTGCCGACAGGATGAGGCTTTTGAGGTCATACGGTATAACAAAGACGGCATGGTCGAGGTTCGGAAAAAAAGGCGACACCATGCCGTACGATACGCTGGTACCGGGCTATAATTTTGAAATCCCGGACCTGCTTTCTGCTATCGCACTCTCACAAATAAAGGGATATTCCCGGAAGCGCGCACGGAGACAATGGATATGGGACCGGTACAACAGACATTTTCAGTCCCACCCGATCGGACTGCCGCCGCTGTATAGTGAGGGTAACCACGGCATGCACCTGTACGCAATAGCCGTTGACCGGGAAAAGGCCGGCATGGACAGGGAAACGGCCAGGAAAAGGCTGAATGCCGCGGGTATCGGCACAGGGATTCATTTCGTATCACTGCATCTTCATTCCTATTTCAGGGATGCCTATGATCTGAAGCCCGGTGATTTCCCGAACGCCCTGAGGATCTCCCGTCAGACGCTTTCGCTCCCGCTCGCGTCGGGGATGACGGACAACGAGGTAAACAGGGTGATACAATCGGTCAAGCGGATATTCCATGGATAAACCGGATCTCAGTATAGTGCTTGCCTGTTATAACGAATCTTCGCACCTGCAAAAGAGTTTTCAGGTATTAACAGACATGCTGTCTCATGCGAATTTCACGTACGAAATCATCATGGTAGACGATAAGAGCACGGACCGCACGCCGGAGATACTGCAGGACATCATAAAACTGCATCCTGGGATGCAGATAAAGCTGATCACGCACGATCGCAATACAGGCCGGGGCAGGGCAGTGACCGACGGGTTTAAGGCTGCAGAGGCGGACATCGCCGGTTATATAGATGTGGACCTCGAGATAGATGCGGTTTATATCTATTCTTTCTATCATGCGATACGGGAAGGGTACAATGCAGCAATCGGCGAAAGGGTGTCGCGGCTCGGCCTCCATTCAATCGCGAGAATTTTCACGGGCAGAAGCTACAACGCACTCATGAGAGCATTCATTGACCTTCCCCTGCACGATACGGAATCCGGCATCAAGTTTTTCGACCGCCAAAAACTCATGGCGATCATCGACAGGGTTGAGGACCGGCACTGGTTCTGGGACACGGAGATATGCGCCAGGATGTACAAGGCAGGGTATACGATAAAAGAAATACCGTGTATTTACGCGAGGAACCGGCACAAGAAATCAACCGTAAAACTGGTACAAGATTCAATCTATTATTTCAAAAGCCTGATACAATTCAGGAAGATTTACAAATCGCTGTAACAAGACTCTAATTTAGCGAGAGTTCCCCGCCCCTTATGCTACTTTCAGCTCGACGCCCTTTTGTCTTATTTCATAGATAAGCGGCAGCCACGTATCATTCTTATAGGATTCAGACGAAATGGGCACAGGCTCAATTCTCGGGTCAACCCGCCATGCCGTCTGTAGCAGCATCGTGCCTTCTTCATATCTATCCTTGCCAAAGTCCGGTGAAACTATGGCAAGATCTATATCACTGTCCGGATGTGCGCTGCCGGTTGCGTATGATCCATAAAGCACGACTTTTTCCACGCGGATACCGTTTCTTATTAAAACATCTGCAAATCTTTTTATTATTTCTGTAATTTCTTTGTCAACCATATATAAATTTCCTCTAATTCTTTAAATTTCTTTTGCGTAAAGTCTTCCGTACACTTCTTATAAAATTCCCCTTTGTCGTCGGGGTACCTTGCATCTATGTTGAACTCCGTGTATTCGGCAAGGTGATCGATAAGAGCTACTGGCACATCAATGCCGGTTTTCTTCATAAGAACAGTTAATGAATGTGTATAGGGGGCGTGTTCTTTCGTTGCCCTTACAACAAGGGCCTTTAATATCTTTTCTATTGCAAGATGACCGAAGAATAGTGCATGAGGAAATCTTTTTACTTCTAACAAGCTTTTTGCAGTTACAAGATCGTACGCAGAACTTTCTGACCAATATTTTATTGTTTTCTCCACGTCAAAGGTCACCTACATCTCCTTAATACAAATAGAGCTGCTTTTTCTATCGGGCTTTGCATTTTAGACCACTATAGTCTATTCAATTTAAAATCTCAAGTTGGGAATACGCACAATGTGCTGCAACGTGTCACTGCAGGGTAAGGACGTCCGCCGGCAGGCCTGCGGATTTAAAAACCGATCCGTCCGGACAAAAACAGCTTCCTTAAATCGATCCTACGGGGTGATCTCAATGCTGTCTATAGTCTACAGGTACCTCTGAAAAGACAGCTGCCAGCCGAACCTCATCTGATGAGACCTGCTGGAGATGGTGAAAAAACGGACGTTTTTTGAACAGGGCGCGGCTGCCGGCAAGCCTACGAATGCAAGAGACACGATCGCATGCTCAAAAGCAAATAAAAATTATAATACTATTGACATCTGTTTTGTATCTGGTAATATATTTCTCGTCCGGAGGGAAAATTGATGGCACAGAACGAAGAGAAAGTTGTGCTTCATCATGAGGATAGGAGATGGAGGTTTCTATCCATCATCTTTATATCTCTATGTATTCTCTCCTCTATAGCTTCGGTTTCTTATATAATAAATCTGCTCGCAAAAAATAATAATCTAACCTACCAGAATATTTTATTACAACAACAAGTTCCTATTTTAAAAGAAGCAAAACAAGAAAAGGATATTCCCCAAGTACAATATTTAAAACAATACAGAATATGGGATCCATTGTTCATACCCCTTTATGTTTCGGACTATGTAATAGGTGCTATCAACAACAAAAATTGGGGAACACCTGCCGCATACTGTCATATATGGTTTGAGGAAGAAGCATATAAGGCAGAAATTCAAGCTTTTCCTCAAGAGACGAATGTTGGCTGCACATATTAGTATGATATGCACGTAATAAAATTAACTATAATATTAACATTATTATTAATCACATTAATGGGTTGTCCGGAAACTCCGACTCTTTTTATTGGCAAAATACCTGTAGGACACAACCCCAGTGAGATTATAGTTGGTAGTACAACCTATCTTAAATATGTAACAGTAACAAATGATAATAATGTTATTGTGAATGTGAGTAATGCATATCCCAATCAGATAATAGGTGTTGGTAAACAACCGGTAGGTATTGCACTATGGCAAGGGGGTAATAGACTTTATGTTGTAAACGATGCAGGGCTAAGCATATCTGTTATAGCACTTTCAAATGACACTTTAGGTAGAGGGGATAGTGTGGTTGATTCAATTACAAATACTTCTTTCCATAATATGGGTGATGCCATTGTTACAGCGGATGGTCGATATCTCTATGTGGCAACAGATACAAATGCGATCTCTGTTATTTCTACTACCACGGATAAAGTTGTTACAACGTTCACAGATCCGAGCTTCAAGTACCCAGCACATCTCGTTGCTGATGCATTAAATAGATATATCTTTGTGAGCGAGTCGATGGGTAATGCAGTATCCGTTATCTCCACGACAACCAATACCGTTGTAAAGACAATAGGGGTAGGCATTTCACCCAATGGTATGGCAGAGACTAACGACGGTAACTGGCTGTTCGTAGTAAACAGCGGTTCCAACAGTATATCGGTCATAAATACCAATTCACTGTCAGTAGCAAGAACCGTAACTGATACAAGTTTTAACAACCCACAAAGAATAGCATTAGCTCCTGAATGCGCCTATGGCTTTATAAGCGAGAATAATTCAGGGAACATATCTGTAATATCACAGAATGCATTAATAACTGGTTCTGGCAGAGCAGTTATAAAAGATATTTATGGAGGCGTAAAACCTTACGATGTTGCTGTACAATACACAGGTCCCAAGGATTCTGGGTATGTAATAGCCGTTCTAAAAGAAGAAAATGCTATTGTTTCTATTGATTATCGATTTATTAACGAGATTTTTAATGCATGCTTTCAGCAGATATGAGGAGGGCAAATGAGTTATTTAAAAAAATCACTTATACTGATTGTTATCTTATTAATGTCCGGTTGCAAAGGGAGCAATGGGGGAGGGAATAGTAATTCCCCAGTTGCGAATGCGGGACAGAATCAGACTGCCTCTGTAGGGAATTCTGTGACCCTCAATGGAAGTAAAAGTTACGATCCGAATGGCTATGCGCTTACCTACTGGTGGACGATTAAGCAAAAGCCCGTTGGAAGCAATGCCACTCTCTCTCTTACAAACCCAAGCCAGCCTACATTTTTGGTAGACCTGATCGGGAAATATGGCATAAGCCTTACCGTTTCCTCCCAGGGCGGCGTGAGTGCATCCTCGACGGTAAGCGTGACAGGGATAGCATCATCCGCTACATGGCACCATCTCACAGGCATACCCTCTGACCGTCAGATATACTGTCTTGCAATAGACCCGGTGAATACCAATACACTTTATGCAGGCTCTGGCTTCAGCGATGGAATATACAAAACAACAGATGGGGGAAGTACATGGGTAACTACAAGTACAGGTCTGTATCTTACAAGCTCTACCGATATAGTAACGATACTGGAGGTTG
>JAMDCL010000133.1:0-7933 GCA_023489065.1 Deltaproteobacteria bacterium
TGCGGAGGACCTGCTCTATTTCATCGAATTCCCCCTTCGTTCGAGATTGCATATGTCTCTTCACTCCCCCTACGTTTATCTCATAACGGTCGCCAAACCGTTGAAGCTTGTTTATATTACGCCCATAGAAGCTATCTGGACGTATCTGAAGCTTGGTCTGATCGCAGGACTTATTATAACCCTGCCGCTCGTGCTCTATGAGATCTGGCTCTTCATAAAACCGGGGCTTTATCCGGAAGAAAGGAAGTATGTGAGGCTGTTCGTTATCGCCGGCGGGATTTTTTTCCTGATAGGCGGGGGGTTCAGCTTCTTTATCATATTGCCGTTCGCGATACATTTTTTGCTCAGTATCGGCGCCGGCAATCTTGTCCCGATGCTGAGCGTTGGCGAGTATGTGGATTTCTGTCTTCAGTTCATGCTGTCGTTCGGACTCATATTCGAGCTTCCCTTCGTTTTGCTTATCCTCGTGGCCATGGGTATTGTATCGCCCAAGGGGCTTGCGGAGAAAAGGCGGTACGCAATAGTCGGGGCGTTCATACTCGGTGCCATATTGAGTCCGAGCCCGGATGTTTTTAATCAGACACTCGTAGCTGTTCCGCTGATCGTGCTGTACGAGATAGGCATACTTCTCTCGCGCATGTTTGTCAGCAGAAGACAAAAAAACAAAGAACAAGCCGCGTCCTGACAAACGCAGACTGCGGACATCCTCTTGCCATTCCTGCTTTCAGGATCCCCACCTGTTTGACAATCATGTCAACTTTGCTTGCATTATGGCGTTTTATAATCTATATGCAACAACATTATGAAAAAATTAGTCCAGATCGCAATGAACTATCCGTTGAGGGTCATTATCGTTATTGCCGTGCTTACGGCAATAGCAGGATACTTCGCAATCGGCGTCCCCGTCCAGGACGATATCATGAAAACCCTGCCCGAACATGACCCCCAGGTAACGCTGTTCAACAATATAGGAAAACGCTTCGGCGGCACGGACTATTTCCTCGTGGTCATGGAGGGTGACAATCTGTTTACCCATTCGAGCCTTGAAAAGCTGAAAACGATAACCGGCAAACTCGAATCGCTTCCGGAGCTCAACAGAGTCGAAAGCCTGACCAATGTAGAAGACATCAAGGCAAGCCGCGGAGAACTCGATATCTCGAAATTTATGGAACACATTCCGGATAAACCACAGGCACTGGAAACGATCAAGCAGGACGCGCTGTCCAACAAGCTGTACCTCGGGAACCTTATTTCACCGAACGGAAAGGCACTTGCCATACTGTGCCAGATCAAGAAGGACATCAACAGCGAAGCACTGGTCAACAGGATCGACACGATCATCCAGCCGTACCGGGGACCCGAGAGCATCTATTTGATCGGTGTGCCCGTTGATAACGATCTTATCAGCAAAGCGATACATTCCGATTTAGGAAAACTTCTTCCGCTTGCGATACTGCTCAATATCATTATCATGTTTATTTTGTTCCGCAATTTTATCAGCGTTGTCCTGAGGCTTACGCCGGCGCTCATTGCCATAGTCCTGACCGTGGGTGCCATGGGCATAACGCACACACCGTTCACCATGTTGTCCGTAGGCATGCCCACACTGCTTATCGCGCTCGGCAGTATCTACAGTATCCACATCATGACACGGTACTACCAGCTGCTCGAACACACGAAGAACAATGAACGTGCATTGAATGGAATGATCAAGGAACTCGGCATGCCCATGCTGTTTATCGGGCTGATAACCTCCATAGGCTTTTTTGCCAACGTATCATCAACGATCATTCAGGTAAAACAGGCAGGCATATTCGCAGGCATCGGCATACTGTTCTCCATGTTTATATCCGTAACCCTGGTCCCCGCCCTGCTCACCCTCAGGCACAAGGGCAAGGAAGAGCAGCTTACAAGCAAAAAAAGCAAGTTCGATCATTTCCTCGAGAACCTCTCCGGATGGGTGCAGCGGCATAATTACCTGATCCTCGGTATCGGCATAGGACTTGCGGTACTCGCGATCGTGCGGGTAAAAACCATTAACACGGAAACAGACATCACGAAGTTTTTCAAGGCGGATTCCATTGTGCGGAAGACCTCCGCAAAAGCGGTTAAGAACTTCGGCGGTGTGTTCGTGCTTCAGATCCTCGTACACGGCGATATCAATTCCCCCGCCGTCATGAACACCATGGCAAAACTCGAAGCCGAGCTCGGTACCATCAACGGGGTCAATTATCCCTTCAGCATTGCCGACCTGGTCGAGAAGATGAATGAGGTGATGCACGACAACAACCCCGCGTATCATACCATACCGGAAACAAAAAATGCCATAGCCCAGTACCTGCTCCTGTATTCCATGTCGGATCAAAAAATGCTCGATTCGCTCATCACACCCGATTCGAAAGAGGCCATTATCCAGGCAAGGATCGGAAAATTCGGTTTTCATGAGATAGAAAAGATCGTCAGCCAGATCGAGCAGAAGGTACAGCCCCTGCAGACAAAGGACATCCATTTTACGCTGTCCGGTTCGCCCATGCTCATCATAACCATCAACAAACACCTTATAGAAAATCAGGAGACCAGCCTCTATATATCCATTATCGCCGTTTTGCTTCTGTTGTCCATCGTATTCCGGTCATTCATCGGAGGTTTGATCACCCTTATCCCGCTGCTGATAAAGGTCAGCTACAACTACGGCATCATGGAGCTCTTTCATATACCCCTGAATGTTGCAACAGGGCTTATCGCAAGTATGACTATCGGAGTCGGGGTCGATTATATCATCCATTTTGTCATGGGATTCAGGGAACGGTACAAAGAAGGCTCCAGCCATTCCATCGATGCTGCCATGAAGGAGGCAACGGTCATAACGGGACGATCCATCCTGAACAGCGCCATCGTGCTGGTCGGAGACTTTTCCGTGCTCACGCTCTCGAGTTTCCTGCCGATGATCTACTTCGGAATACTCTCCGCAAGCATGGTCATCTACAGCTCCATCGTCTCCATCACCCTGTTCCCTGCCCTGCTGCAGGTGGCCCACAAGCACCTCAAATGGCTGAAGAAGTAATGTAAGGAGGGCTTCACTCCGGAACGGGAGCAAATACTATCTGCGTTTTGTCCTGAAATCCGGATTCCTTTTCTCTTGAAGAAGCGACTACACGGAGCACCTATGATTTTGCCATCATAATCTTCGGTTTTGTTCCGGAGTTATAACTTTCGGTGCATGATAATAAATTCTATGCTATGCGTGGGTTACGATACTATTCCAGGGGAGGTTTGTATGAAAAAGGTGCTCATAACCGGTGCGACAGGCTTCATTGGCGGTAACCTCGTCAAGGCAAACATCTCAAAAGGCAATCATGTCCGTGCATTCGTCCTGCCCGGCGACCCCGATGAACCAAAGCTCAAGTCCCTCGGCGTTGAAACAGTCCATGGCGACATACGGGAATACGATGCCGTGCGCAGGGCTGCTTCGGGTATGGACATTATTTTCCATTGTGCCGCTGTTGTAACGGACTGGGCGCCGTGGAAGCTCTTCGAAGAAATAACCGTAGGAGGCATCGAGAACGTATGTAAGGCTGGTGTGGACGCGGGTGTTTCGAGACTCGTCGACATCAGCACCAACGATGTCTTCGGCACCAACGAATCCGTGGTCATGGATGAAACCTTTCCCTTGAAGCCATGGGGCGAGCCTTATCCCGACTCAAAGATCCAGGCGGAAGAAATCACCTGGCGCTACCACAAAGAAAAAAAACTTCCCGTGACCATGGTCTATCCCTGCTGGGCATTCGGACCAGGAGACAAGACATTCGTACCCCTGCTTGCGGACTCCATCATCAAGCGTGAGCTGATATTCTGGCGTAAAGACGTGCTCGTCTGGCCTACCTACATAGAAAACCTTGTCGACCTGCTTTTGCTGATCTCCGAGGACGACCGGGCAGTCGGGAACGGGTATCTTATCCATGACGGTGAATCCGTCACCCTGCAGAACTTCTGCAAAGGCATAGCCGATACCCTCGGTGCAAAACCCGTTACTGCCCAAATCCCTTACTTCGCCGCTTATGCGGGTGCCGTCGTGATGGAAGTTCTGTGGAAGGCGTTCAACATAAAAACCAGGCCGCTGCTCACGACCTATACGGTAAAAAACCTCGGCTCACGGCTGAAATTTTCCATAGCCAAGGCAGAGAGGGAGCTTGGATGGAAGCCGAAAATCCCGTTTCAGGAGGGGTTTGCAAAAACGATGGACTGGCTGAAGACACTCGATCTGAAAACACTCAAGCAAAAATAAACCTATATATCGACAGAGTTCTTTATCCTGATTTGTTTGCCGTCTGTCGTAATCGTTATTGCACCGCAGCGGTCAGTGCGTAACACTTTGATGTTGCGCTTGAACAACCGCCGGAGTACCACCTTTGAAGGCATACGGAACCGATTGTTCCTTCCGACCGGTATAACGACGATCCCTGGCTGAACCGCATCGAGGAACACAGCCGAGGTTGATGTCCTGCTTCCGTGATGCGCAGCTTTCATGATATCGGACTTTAAAGCGTCCCGATACGTTTCTGCAAGCGAGCGCTCCGCATCCTTCTCGATATCGCCGGTGAACAGCACGCGCACATCTTTATAGGTAATCATGGTAAGGACTGCGTCATTGTTTATATCTTTCCGGAACGAAGGATCGCATGCTTCATGCGGCATGCTGAAAAGGGTAACGCCCACACCGTTGACAGAGAGCGTTTCAACAGTACCGGTGATGGTCGAGACTGCGGCACCCGATTCGTTCACTGCCTCCATAAATGCCCGGTAAACAGCAGTGTCAGGTGCACAGTCGCTCTTATAAACTCTCTTTACCTCCATGTTTTTTATAATAAAGCAAAGACCGGCCATGTGGTCCTCCTGCGGGTGTGAAGAAACGGCATAATCAATCCTTGTCCGCTTCAAAGACCATATATACCGTGCAACAACTGCCTCTCCTGTATCATAGCTGCTGTACGCGCTGCCTCCCGCATCGATCAGCATTGTTTTTCCATACGGGAATTCTATGAGTGCACTGTCCCCCTGCCCAACATCGATAAACGTTATCCTCAGTTCTTTGTTAAACCGTGTTTTTGAAACAAAGGAACCGATATCAACCGTCAAAAGCAGAAAAATAAAGAAGAGCAGGGATAATGCCGTTTTAGGTCCCATCCTCTTAAAATTAAGCAGGATTATCATACCTCCATAGTAAAGGAAGATTTCAAAAACGGTTGGAGTCGGGACCCTTATTGAGGCTATGGGCAAGTTCGCACCATGCCTGACGATCTCAACAATTGCATGTATGAGCGCTGCTATGATCATAAACAGGTAATGGCTGAACCACGGCAGTACAAGGCCTGTCGCCGAGGCTATGAGTGAAAGCGGCAGCACAAGGTAGCAAAAGAACGGTATCACGATGAGATTGAGCAGGATACCGAACAAGGGAAGTGTATTGAAATAAAACGCAATCACTCCGAACAGTCCGGTTGTTACAAAAAAACTTACGAGCAGCATGCCGGTCAGCGACCGGACAATCTCCCTGACCCAATGCTTTTCGAAACGCCGGCTGACGGCCGATACGACGGTTGTTATGACGGGCATACAGGCAATGATGGAGCCGACAGCAACAAACGAAAGTTGGAATGATATGCTGTAGACCGCCGCCGGATTCACGGCCAGGATGAAAATGGCCGCAATCAGTATACCTGTCCACCGCGTTTGGGTCTTATTGATGAGGAACAGGAAGCCGTATACCGCGATCATGATGCCGCTCCTGACAACAGGCGGATTTGCACCGCTGAGGAAGATAAATGCGGTCATCGGTATCATAGACATGACCAGTGCAAGCTTGGGAATAGCGGTGTGAACACACAGGTACGCCGAGCGGGACAGGAGAAATTTGGTCAGCAAATAAAAAAGATGGGTTATGATTGCAAGGTGCAGTCCGGCAACCACAAGAATATGGATAATGCCGGTTGATGCGAACATCCTTCTGACATCCCGGGAAATATATCCCTGATCGCCTATGACCAATGCGGTAACAATGCCGGACACGGTTTGATCCCCAGTGTTTTTAGCTATGACATCCTTTATGCGCAGGCGTGCCCCGTCGATAAACCGCAGTATACCCGGTTCAGCCATTGCCGGGTCAATCGTGATGTCTTCTCTGTTATTGACGTAGGCAACCAAACCGATGCCTTTTTTTGCGAGTGAATCACGATAATCGAAAGACCCGGGATTATTCAAATTCTTCGGCATCCTGAGACGCGTAACCATCCGGACATAATCGCCCCTGAGCAGGTATATGGCGCCGTTGTTTTTACGAAATGCAAAAAGCTGAATCAAACAGTCATGCCCTCTGCGGGATCCGTCGTGTGACCCGTTATCAAGGCGGTCCGTCTTCAGCAGGATCTTTTCTCTGTCCGGGTATTCCGCAACAGGCCCGGCAATCCAGCCCGACACTGCAACCTTCCGGTTTCCCGCATACGCCAGGACATCATCCACACACGATGTTGAAGACAAAGGAGACGCCCCCATACTGAGAACAAAAGAGAGTGACGAAGCCAGCAAGAACCAGAGATATTTGTTTCTTGTAACGACAACCGCACATAAAAACAATGCTGCCATACCGCCATACGCATAAACCGGCACTGCCGGATTCATACCCGACACTACTATACCGGCAACCTGCGCAATAAAGATTAATAATAGCCCCATACTTCCTGTATATACGAACATACAGCGTACGGCAAACTTATTTTATCAGAGTGTATTTTTTATAGTCAGGGTACGGATTACGGAAGTGCCCTTTCTCATTGGGGTTCGCTCTTCTTGCCTTTTTGTGGAATAATTGGTTTATTGGGATGATATGATAGAAATAAAATCCATAACAAAGGTCTATACGAAGCTGAAAGCTGTAGACAACGTCGATCTCGATATACGGGAAGGCGAATTGTTCTCACTGCTTGGTCCAAACGGTGCGGGTAAAACGACACTGATGAAGATGATCGTCGGCCTTTTGAATCCGACATCCGGAGACGTTCAAATCGACGGGCACAGTATCATGAAAGAGCCGATAGCCGCCAAACGCTTCATGGGCTATATACCCGATCGGCCTTTTGTCTATGAAAAGCTTACGGGCCTCGAGTATATTCTCTTTGTTGCAAACATGTATCATCTCGACGGTAATGGTATAGAGAAACGCGCAAAGGAACTCCTTGAGCTGTTCTCTCTTACCGGCTTCTTGAACGAGATGATAGAGGGATATTCGCACGGCATGAAACAAAGGCTGGTGTTTGCATCTGCAATGATCCACGAGCCAAAGTACCTTATCGTGGATGAGCCGATGGTCGGTCTGGATCCCCGGGGTATCAAGCTGTTAAAGGCGATCTTCCGCGGGATGAAAAAACGGGGGAAGGCCATAATCATGTCGACACATGACCTCTACGTTGCCGAGCAGTTATCCGACAGGATCGGGATCATCAACGAAGGAAAGATCATCGCTCTGGGTACAGCCCAGCAGCTCAGGGATCAGGCGGGCATTAAAGGCGGGAACCTCGAAAGCGTATTCTTGAAGCTCACGCATGAAGATATCACCGAGGAACTCGACTTATGATGAAGCTGCTTGCCCCGTCGTTCCTGTCCCTGAAAAGGACGTTCTCCCCGGCCCGGAAGAAAAACGGTATGAAGATTGCAGGCATCTTGCTTCTGGCGGCTGGATTCTTTACGGCAGAGTACCTCTTCATAGCGAAGATGCTTGTTTATTTTTCCAAAACAGAACTCATAGGCCGCCTGTTGATAGAAAAAATGCTCTCCATGGCAAACTTCATTTTTTTTGCCATGCTGATCTTCAGCAATATCATTACTTCCATATCCACCTTCTATACCGCTGACGATATTCCGCTTATCCTGAGTACGCCAA